>NZ_AUCT01000032.1 GCF_000429905.1 Desulfatibacillum aliphaticivorans DSM 15576
CAGGATACTGCCCTGCCAGGGCTGCCCGAATGCGTTGGAAACACAGCCTCCCTATTATCCTCTATCTTGTCGGATTGCTCCGCGTGAAGAGATGGGCGCTTAGGATGTTTTTGTGGAAATTTTTACCCCGCCTTGTCCTGATCCCTATCCTGGCTTCGCGTAATCCGACCTACATATCGCCTTGCGATTTCGGCAAGGCGCGGCTATGTAGGGGCTACTTCTGTTGAAAAGACTTTCAGGCCGTGGGAGGCGCGGAAGGTTTCCATTCCGTGTTTTCCGTGACTTCCGTGGTTCAAAACAAACGTACAAAGTGGGTGTTCAGCCTTCAATCAGCCGGTATAATAATTGATAACCATTTGAATTTAAATATCTTTAATATGCATTCCGACGCACAGCATGGGAACGAAAGAAACCTATCCCCTACGTGGCCCATGGACGCTCGGGAATGCCGGATCCCCCCCACCACCACCCTGACCCTCCCATCAGGCGGGTAAGGGATTTTATAGGACGATCTTCTTTTGCGCGCAGCGCCATTTTAAAGTTTTGATCAAACTTTTTAGGCCGCGTTGCGGCCCGAAGATAAAATGTTTGCCGCCGGAGGCAGGCCGTTTTATTTTTTTGCAGTTTGCAGTTTGCAGTTTGCAGTTTGCAGTTTGCAGTTTGCGGTTTGCAGTTTTCGCTTCACCGCCGGAGGCTTATCCAGGCTCTCGAATTAATAGCAAAATCACATTTTTTTCATCGTTTGGCAAAGTAAAAGACTTGCGAAACCGCGTCCAAAAAGGGTATAGGAACAGGCAGAGGGTTTAACGCGGAGGGTCGCTGTTCAGGGGGGACGCAGTTTACTCATGTTTTCTCCGGCATTCTAGCTTCGGAGGAAGACATTCTCTTCCATTATTTCCAATCTTTCCGTCCATGGCGGCGGCCCCAGGCTAATAATCTGAATTCCATACATGGAGAGCCTGATGGCTTCACTATTTTTCTTGCGCAGGAAGGGGGGCGCCCTGCATGCGTCCACCTTGCGCCCGCGCCTGACAGCGTGGGCCGCATTGCCGGTTTTGTTCGCCTTTTTGTTTTCCGCCGGCGCCGCTTTGGGGCAGGAGCCCCGTTTTAACTGGAAATTCGCCACCCTGGCTCCGGAAGGCGTGGGCTACGCCGTGCAGATCAAGCATGTGGTCAAGCCCAAGTTGGAGGAAGTGGGGCAGGGCGACATCCGCATCAAGATATACTGGAGCGGCGTCATGGGAGACGACGCCGGGATCATCCGCAAAATGCGTTTCGGGCACTTGAACGGCGCCGGCCTCACCGGCAGCGGAAGCATCAGCCTGTGTCCTGAGATGTCGGTCCTAAGCCTGCCTTTTCTCTTTTCCGACTATGACGAAGTGGATTACGTCCGTAAAAACATGCGGGACGATTTTGAATCCTACATGGAGACCAGCGGCGCCTTTCTGTTCGCTTTTATCGATCAGGGCTTCGACCAGATTTATTCCAAAAAATACAGCTTTACCAAGGAAGAGGATTTTCGCGCCGCCAGGTTTCTGACCTGGTACGGACCGGTGGAGGAGGAGTTTTACCGCAGCCTGGGGAACAATCCCATTCCGGTCAGCTTTCCCCGGGTTCTGCCCAGCCTGAAAGACGACGTGGGCGACTCCTTTATGGGCCCGGCCATCCTGGTGGTGGGTTCCACCATGTTCACCATGTTCAAGCATGTCAATCCAACCTTTATTCGATACTCGCCGGCCTGCTGCGTCATCCGTATGGAGGACTGGAACAGCCTTCCCCAGGAATACGTGGACGCCTACTATTCGCTGCGGGACGGCATTGAAAATGAATTTTGCGTCCAGAACAGGCGGGACGATAAAAAATATCTGGTGGCTCTTAGCAAATACGGAATCAGCGTGACCCGCACGGACCCGGAGACCGTGGCCGCAATCCGGGAAAAGGTCAAACCGGTCTGGAAAGAACTGGAGGGCCGGGTATACCCTCCCGAAGTTCTGGAAAAAGTCACCACCCATTTGCAGCAATACCGTAACGCCAAAGCCTCAGGCCAGGAAGGCGAAGTTCGCTAGGAAAAATCAATGGCAGCACAATCTTCACATTTTTTTGATTATAATACCTGGCTCCGGTGGATTGTCAGCCGTCCATGGATTATGCTTCTGATAATCCTGCTGTTGACCATAGCTGCGGGATATCGCTTGCCTTCCATTAAAATAAACGCCTCGTCCTACGCAATCTCCGTCAAAGACATTCCGGAATTCGCCGCTTATGAGAATTTCTTGCAGGAATTCGGGGGCGCCGAATACATTCAGGTGGCGGCCAAGGCAAATAATATCTTTGAGCCCGAAACCTTCGCCAGGGTTAGCCGCATGGCCGACAAACTGGCGAAGATTCCAGGCGTTCAGACGGTTATCAGCCTGCCCGGCGCAAAGCGCGACATGGACCTTTTGGACGAATGGACCCCGGCCCAGTTCGAGGAAAAAATCGAGCCCGTGGATTTGTTTGTCCGCAACATCATTTCCAAAGACAAAAAAACAACGACCATCACCCTGATCCTGAACGACATCCGCGGCGGGGAAGAGGAGTTGGTCAGAGCAATTCAAGAGGCTGTGGACTCGGAAAAGGGGGACATGACCGTTTATGAAATCGGCATGCCGCTGATTTCCCAGGCGGTTTTAAGCGTCATAAAGCGCGACTTCATGATTCTACCGCCCGCGGCGTTCGTCGTCATGATTCTAACCCTGATTGTTCTATTCAGGTCCATACGCATACTCATCGGCCCCCTGGCCTGCGTCACCATATCCATTATTTGGGCCTTCGGCGCCATGGCGTGGACCGACACTCCGGTGGCGGCGCTCACCCTGGTGGTCCCCATATTTCTCATGGCTGTGGGTACGGCTTATTGCCTGCATGTGGCGGCCGAATATCAAAACACGATAGAAACCGCCAAGACGCCCAAAGAAGCGGCAATAGCCTGCCTGGAGCAAGTGCGCCTGCCAACCGCCCTGGCCGTGTTCACAACCTTGATCGGCCTCTCGTCTCTCATGCTCAACCGGACCGAGGCGGTCAGGGAATTCGCCTTTCCCGCATGCATCGGCATGTTGTCCCAACTTGTCCTGATATTGCTTTTGTTCCCGGCTATATTGGCCATGACGCCCTTGCCGAAAAAACAGGCCAAGGCGAAAAAAGAGGACCTGCTGGACCGCCTGCTGTCCAGGATCGCTGTCCTGAATCTGGATCACAGCAAAAAGGCCCTGACCGTAATTGCAGTGATCGTCGGCGTGTCTCTGCTGGGCTTTTTCCTTTTAAAGGTGGACGCCGACGTGACAAAATACCTGGGCAAGGACGCGCCGGTAACCAAGCATTTTCACGATGTTTATCAGGATATGGCCGGCTGCTTCCCCATCAATGTAATTGCAAAAGGGAAACGGAGCGAATGCTTCAGGAACCTGGACAAACTCCACCGGCTTTCCGAATTGCAACGCTACCTGGAGTCGGTGGACGGCGTGGATAAGACCATATCCACGGCGGACTATCTCAAGCTCATCAACTACTCGGTCAACGGCTATCGCAAAGAAGACTACACCCTGCCCGAAACCCAGGCGGATTTGGAGAACCTGTACAATCTCTATAGAATGCTCCTTGGCGGCGCCGACACGCAAAAATTTGTTTCAGACGATTTCAACTTGGCCAATATTTTGATGATGACCCACATCTCGTCCACCCACGAATGGCTGGAAACCCAAAAGCGCATCGAAGCCTATTGCCAGGAGCATTTTGGCGAGGATTTCAGCATTTCCATCACCAGCATGGCCGTGATAGTGGCCCATAGCAATGAAATCGTGACGCTAAGCCTCATAGAGGGCCTGCTCATAATCATTTGCGTGGTCCTGGGGATCATGCTGGTGGCGTTGTTATCCCCCAAAGCAGGGCTAGTCACCCTGCTGCCCAATTGCTTCCCCTTGGTGATCCTCTTCGGCGCCATCGGCTGGTTTTCCGTGGAGCTTTCCATGAACACCGCCATGGTGGCCAGCATTGCCATCGGCCTGGCCCTGGACGACACCATCCATTACATGGTCCGCTACTCCCGGGAGCTCCGCCACGGCCTGGACCGCCGCAAGGCTCTTGAAACCGCCGTTCGCAGCGTAGGGCGGCCCATCATCTTCACCAGCATTACCATCACCATGGGCTTTTTGATTCTTTTATTCTCCGGGTACAAGCCCACGGCGACCTTCGGCGCCCTCATGGCCGTCACCATGATGTCCGCCCTTGTGGGGGACCTTATAATTTTGCCCAGCATGATGCTTAAGGTGGATCTGGTGACCCTGCTTGACCTCCTGCGGGTCAAGTTGGGCATTGCTCCGGATAAAGGCATTCCCTTGTTTGCCGGGCTTTCCAAATCGCAGATCCGGCTGCTTTTAAGCGCCGGAGCCATCAGGAACTATCCCAAGGGCCATATTTTGATGGAGCCGGGCAAGGACGGGGATTCCCTATACGCCGTCATATCCGGCGAGGCGGCCTTGTATCACACCATACCGTCCCAGGACGACAGCCTGGCGGGCGCCCGCATCAGGCTGGCCGCCCTCAAGCCGGGAGACGTGATCGGCGAAATGGGAGGGGCCTCCAGTTGGCACGGCAAGACCGCAACCCTCATGGCCACCACCTATGTGGAATTGCTTGAGATTAATCCGGGCGTGGTCAAGCGGATTCAGTGGCTGTCCCCCCCCACGGCGTATAAGTTCATGCTCAACCTTGTGGAGGTCCTGGCCCAGCGCCTGGAAAGCACCACCCAGAGGCTGGCGGGGGAGGGATACCGGGATTCCGTCACCGGCCTGATTAATCCGGCCTCGTTCGAACGCGCCCTGGAAAAGGAAATCCACCGCGTAAGGCGTTACGGCAGCCAGTTGGCTCTGGGCGTGGTGGAAATTCAAAATCTGATAGACATCAGCACTCGTTTTGGACTGCATACGGGAGACCGGGTTTTGGCGCACGTCTCCAGGGTGTTGGGCAAACGCATCCGGGAATTCGACACCCTTTGCCGCTTGGATGAGCAGCATTTTGGCATGCTTTTGGTTCGGGCCGGAGATGAGGGCGGCCAGGCTATTGTCAGGCGGCTCTCTTCGCTGTTGAACAAGGACCTGGACAAGGACCTGCCCAGGCTGGAGGTCTCGGTGGGTTTTGTGGTTTTCAGCGGCGAAGAGGACGTCACCGCCGGCCAATTACTTTCCCGCGCCCATAAAGCGTTGGAAAGCGGAAAAGATCCGGACGCCTTCCTGCAGCGGCTTGTCGTTTAAAAGAAGCTCAATACGCATTTGCTATTGTAAAATGAAACGAGGGAGCGGCTTTTTCAGCCGTTCCCTCGTTTGGTTGGTTCGGAGAATATGTTGAGGATCACCCGGTCGCTTGTTGCTGCTCCGGCATATCATCGTAAAGAATGCCATCGAGCAAGCGCCCGGCTTTCTTTTTGTTTACCCCGCCCCATTGTTTGAAGAAAAATTTGACGCCAGCCTCGCAGCACTGGTCCCTGATATCGCAAACCCACGCCTTTTCCATGGGCCTTGAGCCTGGGCCGGATTCTCCGCCTACGATCACCCAATCGATGCCTTTCAGGTTCATGTCTGGCACAGGTCCCAAAAGCGGCTCCAAGGACAAAAAACGTACGGCTGCCGGGATTTCCCTAAGGTGATCAATACGTGATTTGTAATCCTGGTTTTCTATGGTGACGCCCATCCAAATGTTTGGGCTCCATTTAAGCTCATTAGCCATGGTCATGGCCCGGCGTGAGCGCTTGGTCAAAACTTGAAAGCTATGCCAATGGGCTTCTTTCATGACAGAAAAGATTTGTTGAATGAATACATCCGGGACGGAAGAATGAAAAGTGTCGCTCATGGAGTTGACGAATATAACCTGCGGCTTTTTCCAGTGCAGTGGATAATCAAGGACATGGGGATGCAGGCTTGGCTTGAATCCGTCCACATAATTAGGTTGGCCCATGGCCTGTAATCGCATTGCCATGCGCTCAGCATAGCAATGGTCGCAGCCAGGGCTGATTTTCGTGCACCCTGTCACCGGGTTCCAGGTGGATTCCGTCCATTCTATTCGCGAGCTAGCCATTGCCTATCCATTTGATCTTATGTCGCTTTTCCGTTTTTGAGCAGGTGTCGTAGTCGAACCCAATCCTTCTTTTATAGTGCACCTTACCACGTTTTTTCAGATCGCTCATCTTTTCTCGTGCATGTTTTGGAATATGCCCTTCCTCAAGTGTAAACCTTAGTACCTCCCAGTTTGTAACTTCCCGCTTTAAGGCAACAAATTTCTCTAGTTTCCTTTCAAAGGCTTCAACTTTAGATATTTTTTGATCCTCTTCAAAAATTTTAATTTGTTCAACATCGTCAATATCATAGTCTGCCTCTCCGGCCAACTTGTCTTTATTCCAAGCGATTTTTAAAAATTTCTGTACTCCCAGTAAATGCTTTGATCCAAAGATAAGTCCATATATGTTGCTGTTTTTCATAATAGAAAAAGGGTAGAGCAAGGTCAGATTATTATCGGGGATTCTTTTCCTATATGTTTCCAAGACAATTCTATGACTTTGGTCATGTGGGGCATTTTTAATCACCTCTGGGTCTAAATCCGGGAATATAGTTCGAAAACTTGGCTCTCCTGCAAACCTCCTTAAGTACGACGATGATATAAAGAAGAGAAAATCAGTTTTATCCATAGAAATTAGGCGATAAAATATCGGCTCGTTGACCTCTTTAACTCCATTCTGGTCTAAGAAAAATAGATTCGGCTGATTTCGGAATTGATTTTCCATCTTATAGAAAAGAGCTTGAAATTCGTCCTTAAATGGCAATACTTCAATAAGATCCTTAATGGCGGGGTGCAATTGCCCATACTCTTGGTTAATTGTTTTTTGAAGTAAATCAAATTTTTCGGGATCCTTCTCATTCAGGAGAATTCGGACTCTCACATTTTGTTCTATAATATTGCTTTGGTACTTTCGGATGTTATTAAAGATCAAAACTGGGCTCCCAGGGACGCCTTTCTTGTCATATCCAGGGCCGGCAAAGAAATCACAGATCATTAGCCCTTTAGGGCCTTGCCTGAAGAACACCGGAAGCCACTCTTCAAGATATCTTTGGAAAATATCCAGCTTAGTTTTGGTCGCTTCATCAAACGGCCTGCTGTGCAGATTGGTGATCGGCATCTTGCCTCCTTAAATGAAAGAAAGACAAAATTTAGACGGGCATGGTTATGTCGCAGAGGAAACTATCCTTTAATTATCATAGGATAGACAAATAAAAAAGAGCTTTATTTTACACATGTCATTCAGTTAGGGCTATTCCAGTGGTCTTAGGCATTGAGCTATCCTAAATATCCGCTTTCAATGAGCTTTTGCGCCAGCCAGTAAAGGGCCATGCCGGAGATGACCGTCCCGCCCAATGATTTGGTCTTGGCGGCGATGAAAAAAACAGGAAAAGCCACAAACAACTTGGGGTTTAAAAAGTCGAAATGCGCGCCCTGAGCGGTTTTGGCGACGATAAGGTCCGGCGCAAGCAAGGCGGCCAGCAGGGCCGGGGGGATGAATGACAGCCATTCGGAGAACCAGGCCGGGACGTCTCTTTTGGCGAACAAAGCCAGGGGGATGAAGCGGGGCAGATATGTCACAAGGCCCATGCCCAAAAAAATCAGGAATAATTGGAAGGTGGTCATGTTTTTTCCTCCCGGGCCTTTTCGAACTTTTTGAAAAAGGCTGTCCTGCGCAACGCCAGGCATACCGTGGCCCCTGTCATGGCGCCCACGATCACATACATGTTGCCTTCCGTATACAGATGCATGACCGATGCGGCCAATCCTGCGATCACGGCCGAAGCCACGTATATAAGCCCCCGGATTTGAAATATCAGCAAGCCGATGAACATGGCGATAAGCGCGTAGTCAATGCCGAAGGCCCCTTGAGGAATAAGCTCGCCGAACCAGGCGCCGGCGATGGTGCATAGAATCCAGCACAGATTGGAGGCATGATTGACCACCAGGGCTTTTTTCGGAGTCCAACCGCCTTCGATAAAACGGGTGTAGTTGACTCCAAAGCTCTCGTCAGTGACTCCGTACGCGTATAAGGCAAGCCCTTTGAGGCTCATGGAGTCCAGGTGCTTGGCCAGGGAGGAGCTTAAAAGCACGTGGCGCAGATTCACCACAAAGGTGGTGATGATGATGGGGATGGAGGCGGCTCCGGAGACCAGCATGGACACGCAAATGAACTGGGCGCTGCCCGCAAACACGATCACGGACATGAGGGCCATTTCAAAAACGCTGAGCCCCGCTTTTTGGGCGAGAACCCCAAGGGCCATGCCGATGGGCATGTATCCCATGCAGATGGGCCATGCTGCAGCCAGCCCCTGCTTTAAGAAATCTTTTTCCTTGTCCTGGTATTCGGCGTCCATTTCCTGTAAAATCCTTGTTGATAGTGCTCGCCCATATACCTATTATTGTAAAAAGATGTCAAGAACGGCAAGGAGAGATATTATGGCTGAAATCCATCCCAGCGTGTTCGTGGCCCCCAACGTATTCGTTTCCGGGGATGTGACGGTGGACGAAGACAGTTCCTTATGGCCCGGCGCTTCCCTCAGGGGAGACCTGGCGCCCATTCGGATAGGCAAGGGTTCATCCATTCAGGACAACTGCTCAATACATGTGAATCCCGGCTTTACCGTCGAAGTGGGGGATCTGGTTACCGTGGGCCACGGGGCAGTGCTGCACGGCTGCAAGGTTGGAAATCATTCCGTGGTGGGAATGAACTCGACGGTCCTGGACGGTGCGGAAATTGGCGATTGCTGCCTGGTGGCCGCAGGGTCGGTGGTCAAAGGAGGAACCAAGGTTCCTGACTATTCCCTGGTGGCCGGAAATCCGGCGGAAATCAAATCCGTTAGGCTGAAGCCCTTTATGAATTGGGTCGGAGCTTTAATGTATGTGGCCATATCCAGCCTGTACAAGGAAGGGGCGACCGAGTTCCCGCCGGATGAACTCAACAGGATCGTGGATTCGCTGAAAGACAAATACCCCATGCCCCCCGAATAGCCGCAGCTTTTCTTATAGCTTGGAACGGGTTACATGGTTGTCCATGCGACGTGCTGGCCGGCGGTGTTGGTTTTTAGGGTGACTTCGCCGGTGGCCATGTCCAGCCACATGGACCGGGAGCAAAACCCTCCGGTTTCCTGGGCGTTGATGGATTTGCCCATGGACTTGAAGATGTCCGTCAAGGCCTGGTAGTTCCGGGGGCCTATGTTGAACACCCCGGTGGAGGTTTTGCTGCTGGCGCCGCCTGCGATCTTGACTTCCATGCGCCGCCATTTGGCGCCCAGTTGGGAGCACGCCTCGAACAAAGCGGGAATGCCGGTGTCCGCGAACATATACGGCCTGGCTTGCGCCTTTTCCGGGGAGATGGACGAGTGCGGCAGTTGGAAATGCAAAAGGCCTCCGATCCGGGCGACCGGGTCGTAAGCCGATACTCCAATGCAGGAACCCAAAGAATAGGTGGCTAAAACGGCGTCAAGGCTTCCGCTGACTCTCAAGTCTCCAATTCCCGCCTTTACTTCCTTTTTCTTCCCAAGCACCAAACTGGATATGACCGGACTTTGAGCCGGGATGGGATAGTTTTCCAAGTTGCTAAAATGCGCCAGTGAGCCGTAAGCCATTCTTTTTCTCCTTAAAAAAGAAACAATCGGTTATAGGAGGCTTATCGGCATTTAGTTAAAAAAATTTAGGCGATTTTTCACATTCGGGCTATCTTGTGGAGGCTCTCTGAGCCGCGGCGTATTCTTCTGCTTGTACAGAAAATAAAAGCCCCGGGCGTGAAGGCGCCGGGGCTTTATAAAGCGGAATGAAATTGCAATTTAACTATTTGAAACCCTGTCGAAAATAATCCGGAGGCCTTCCAGGGTCAGGCCGGATTCCACCTCCTCGATGGTTTCCGCCACATTGGCCATCAACGGCGCAAGGCCTCCGGTGGCGATGACCCGGGGCTTGTTTTCCATTTCCTTGACTATCCGCCTGACCAAACCGTCCACAAGCCCGGCGTAGCCCAGGATAATCCCGGACTGCATGCTTTTGGCCGTGTCTTTGCCTATGGCCTGGGCCGGGGGATTGAAAATTTCCACCCTGGGCAGCTTGGAGGCGCGGGCGAACAAGGCTTCGGAGGCGATGCCCACGCCGGGGCTGATGGCGCCGCCCAGGTATTCGCCGTCCTTGGAAATGCAGTCAAAGGTGGTGGCGGTGCCGAAGTCTATGACGATCAGGGCGTCATGGTAGCGCTCGTAAGCGGCCACGGCGTTGACGATCCGGTCTGCGCCCACCTCCGCGGGATTGTCGTACAGAATGGGCATGCCCATGTCCATTTCCGCGGACACCCAGATAGGCTCGTGGCCCAGATACTTCTGGCAGAATGCGTGAAGAATCTTACGCATGGGCGGGACAACGCAGGAAACGATGGTGGCCGTGATGATTTCCGGCTTGATGTCCTTGCCGGCGAATAATTGGGACGCCAGGACAAAGAATTCGTCCTCTGTGGTTTCCCGCTCCGTCCTGATTCTCCAGTCGCAAACCACGCGCTGATCGTCAAAGACCCCCATAACCGTATTGGTGTTCCCCACATCAATGACTAATAGCATACCCGTTTCCTATTTGATTTGTACCGTAAAAACCTCCGGAGAGGCATCCTGCAAAGTTACGGCGAGCGGCAGGGCGATGACCGCCCGCCTGGCGTACACGCCCCGTTTCAGCCCGCTCAGGTCGATCCAGGCGGCCATTTCTCCGCTATTGGGCAAGTCGTCCAACACCTGCACCGGCCCGCGCACCACTAATTCTATCACCGGAGGAGAAATGTCAAACGCCTTGGGCGGATTTTTCCCTACAATGGGTACTGTAATCCTCCTGACCGCCTTCTCCTCTTCAATCACCACTTTGGCTGTCACGGCCCGGACTTCAGACAGTTTGGCCACCGCCTCCTCCAAATCCAGCGCCGCCTCCCTGGAGAGAGGTTCGCTGGCGCCGGCGATATCCACGGGCTTGGTCGGAACGGTTTCCTTATCCTTCAAAATTCGGGAAGGCCCCTTCAACAAAACCCTTTCCGGAACCACGTTAAGCTCCGTCACCGTATACCCTGACGCCGGCTGGCCCGCCAGCATGACCAGGACGTACATTTCCTTTTCGATTTTCGGCTCGACGCGAAAACTCAATTCCTGGGGCTGGATGGATTCCACGCGGACTCCGCGCGGGACGAGGCCTTCCCCAAGCTGGACGGGGATGGAGACCGCGCCTTCCTCAAAGCCCTTTGGGTCGGGGCGGTAGTAAACCCCTGAATCCATGAGGGAGCTGAGTCTGCTTCTGGGGCATGAAACGGTCAGGGTGAGGTTGTTCACCGGCGGGTCCACGGCCATGAGATCCCCCCGTACGTCCCAGTCAATGGGGACAAGGATTTCCGCCTGCGTGGGGATGACAAAGCAGAAAAAGATCCAACCGGCGAGGCACGCCAGCCCTAAGCCCAGCACGGCCGGCAGGATGATTCTGCGTACTCCGTTTTTAGCGGATTGAGGCTCCATAATGGCTATTCAGCCTGAGCGATGGCGTTTGCCAACAGCATGGTTGTACGGGCTCTTGGAACATCGTGCACCCGAACAATATGAACCCCGGCGGCTGCGGGGGAGGCCAGCACGGCTTGAGTTCCCGTTTCGATATCCTCCATGGAAGGCTCTTCCGTTCCCGGAAGTAAATTGTCAGTCAGTATTTTTCGGATAAAGGATTTGCGGGACGGCCCGAGCAGGACGGGAACGTTCAGGGCGTCCAACGCGTCCAGATGCTTGATAAGCAAGAGGTTGTGGAGGACGGTTTTTCCAAAGCCGATGCCGGGGTCTACTATGACCAGATCGCGGGAAATTCCAGCCTCCACGGCTTTTTCCACGGCGTTGCCCAGGTAATCGCGCACTTCCGCCACGACGTCTTTGTACTGAGGCGCTTCCTGCATGGTTTTGGGCGTGCCCGCCATATGCATGAGGATCACCGGGACTCCCGCCTTGGCGGCGGTCTCAGCCATTTGCGGATCCATGTTAAAAGCGCTGACGTCGTTGATGATGCTGGCGCCGGCCTTGACGGCGGCCTCGGCCGCCGCGGCTTTCATGGTGTCTATGGAAATAGGGACGGAGACCTCTTTGTTCAGCCTCTCAATGACCGGAACCACCCTGTCGATTTCTTCCTGGACGGACACCGGATCCGAAAACGGCCGCGTGGATTCGCCGCCAATATCGATGATGTCCGCTCCTTGGGAAACCATTTCAAGGCCGTGGGCGACGGCTTTGTCGGTCTCCCTCCATAGCCCCCCATCCGAAAAGGAGTCCGGGGTGACGTTGAGAATACCCATGATAAGGGTGCGGCTGGTCATATCCAGCCTGCGGCCGTTCCAGGCCATGGTATAAGGCTTCAAACGAACTTCTCCTATTCTTCTTCGTCCCTGTCGCGGGGATCGGAGCCATCCTTTAATTCAATATCTTCCGCATCTGCACTGTTTTCAGGAGTCTCCGGCGCAGACTCGTATTTGGCGTTCAAGGTCGGCCCGGGAGGAGCGATGACCTGCCCTTCTTCCGGAGCGTCTTCCCCTTCCTCCTCTTTCAATTCTCTTTTGAACTTTTCGGAAGGAAGTTCCAGGCCAGGACGCATGGAATGAATAAGCTCGTCCAGCTCCGCACCCATAATGGTTTCCTTCTTCAGCAAAAGATCCGCCAGGGCGTGGAGGATGTCCACATTGTCGGTCAGGAGCTTGACGGCGTTCTCATAGCTGGTCGTAATAAGGTTCTTGACTTCCTGGTCGATCTGCCGGGCCGTTTCTTCGGAATAATCCCTGGGCTTGGCGATCTCGCGTCCCAGGAAAACCTGCTCGTCGCCCTGTGCGTAAGAAAGGGGGCCCATCTTTTCACTCATTCCCCATTCCCGAACCATGCGCTGGGCCGTTTCCGTGGCCTGCTTGATGTCGTTGGACGCGCCCGTGCTTATGCGGTTGAAAATCAAATCTTCAGCCACCCGGCCGCCGAACGCGACGGCCAGTTCGCTTTCTAACTGGTCTTTATACTGGGTGACCCTGTCTTCCGAAAGGAACCAGGTGACGCCCAACGCCCTGCCCCGCGGTATGATGGTCACTTTGTTGACCGGCAGGGTTCCGGGCAGGAAGCGGGCGACCAACGCGTGTCCGCCTTCGTGATACGCGGTCATGCGAAGCTCGGCCTTGGACATGACCTTGGTCTTGCGGGCCAGCCCCATGTAGACCTTGTCTTTGGACTCCTCAAAGTCCATCATTTCCAGCTTATCCTTGCCCTTTTTGGCGGCCAGCAGGGCGGTTTCGTTCACCAGGTTTTCCAGGTCTGCGCCGGAAAAACCCGCCGTGCCCTTGGCAAGGGCATCGGCGTCCACGTCGTCCCCAATGGGGGTCTTTTTCATGTGGACTTCCAGGATTTTTTTACGCCCGCGGATATCGGGCAGAGGCACAACCACCTGGCGGTCGAACCGGCCGGGCCTGAGCAGGGCCGGGTCCAGAACGTCCGGCCTGTTGGTTGCCGAAATCAGGATAACGCCTTCGTTGGATTCAAACCCGTCCATTTCCACCAGAAGCTGGTTAAGGGTCTGCTCCCGTTCATCGTGTCCGCCGCCCAGGCCTGCGCCGCGATGGCGTCCCACGGCGTCAATTTCATCGATGAATATGATGCAAGGGGCGCTCTTTTTGCCTTGCATAAACAAATCGCGAACCCGGGAGGCGCCCACGCCCACGAACATTTCCACAAAATCCGAACCGCTGATGGTAAAAAAGGGGACCTCCGCCTCTCCGGCGATGGCGCGGGCCAGCAAGGTCTTCCCCGATCCCGGGGGGCCCATGAGCAGCACGCCCTTGGGAATACGCCCGCCCAGACGGGTGAATTTGCGGGGATCCCGCAAAAACTCCACAATCTCCGAAAGTTCTTCCAAAGCCTCGTCCACGCCGGCCACGTCGTCAAACGTCACCCTGGCCTGCTGGTCCGACAGAAGACGAGCCCGGCTTTTTCCGAACGACATGGCCTTGCCGCCTCCCGACTGCATCTGGCGCATGAAAAAGATCCAAACGCCCAGGAGAACGATCATGGGCAGCCATTGAAGGATGTATATCCCGATACTGTTATCCGAGGGCGGCTCAGCTTTTATGTCAATGCCCTTTTGGGTAAGGTGGGGAATCAGGGACTGGTCTTCCGGCGCATAGGTGCTCCACTCTTTGTCATTCTTTTTCAGAGTAATCTTTTTACCCTGGATGCTGACGGAATCCACCTCGCCTCTATCCACCATCTGCAAAAACTCGGAGTAGGTAACCTCCTGCTGCTGGGCGGATTGTTCAAAGGTGCTGAACATCAGGAAGACGGCAAAAATGATAATGACCCAAAAGGCTAAATTTTTATACCAAGGGTTCAAATGAGAATACCTCCTTCATCCCGGGGCTTTTGAGCGCACCACGGGCTATTGGGCTAATAAAACTGTCCAGGTTATATTTTAATCATTACGTGCTTTTAGGCAAGAAAAACTTTGCAACGCAAAATGCGCCTTGTTTCTGATAGAATTTTAGCAGGCTCCGCCAATCGTTGGCCTACAAGCCAAAGAACGGTTTCTTCATTTGTAAGTACATAAATATTTAGGCGATCCTGGGCGGGAACCTTGTGGTCGATAAGAAATTTTTTTACCTTTTGCGCCCCTCCTGCTCCTAATGGGGTAAAACGGTCCCCGGGCCTCCAGGGCCTGAAGGTCAGGGGAAAAGACGCCCGCTCCAGGTCCATGCAGACCTCCATGGGGTCCTCCTTGAGAAGAAAA
This sequence comes from Desulfatibacillum aliphaticivorans DSM 15576, assembly GCF_000429905.1. Lineage (NCBI taxonomy): Bacteria > Pseudomonadati > Thermodesulfobacteriota > Desulfobacteria > Desulfobacterales > Desulfatibacillaceae > Desulfatibacillum > Desulfatibacillum aliphaticivorans. The sequence goes on from NZ_AUCT01000032.1 coordinate 14,869, forward strand.
TTTTCCGTTTTCTCTTCCTCATAGCAAACCAAAGTCAGGCCGGCCTGGGGAATTTGGTGCGTCCCGGGCCCATCCAAAACCACCCGCCATTCCTTGGCAGGCTGGGAAGGCGTGCGCGCCCAGTCCGGAGAGTCGTGCAAGATGAATTCCAGCTTCCTTTGCACGCGCCGGGCTTCCAGGCCGTCGGGCAGGTGCACCTGGCTTCCGGATTTCCCTTGGCAGGCAAGTTTCAGGACGTCATGCACGTGGGTCCATGAGGTCTTTCGGGTATTGCCCCGAACTTCGGCCATGGCCTGCAGGACAATCCTGCGCTGCAAGGCCAAAGGCTGTTTAACAAGGTGGACGAGCGAAAGTTCCAGGCCGTTTTTTATTGGCTTGGCGTGATCGTCCAGGAAATCCCGGGCCATGCCGTCCATCCATAGATGCTCTTCCCGCAAGATGTTTGAAAGGCGATTAAGCCCCGGAACAATGGCCGGATTGTACTGGCTTTCCAAAATGGGGAGAAGATGAAGGCGAATTTGGTTTCTGAGAATGCTTTGATCCTGGTTGGTGCTGTCCTGGACCCATTTCAGGGCGTTTTCCCGGCAGTATTCCAGGATTTCCTTGCGGGTTAGTTTAAAAAGAGGGCGCACCGTTTTTCCGTTTACGGGCGGAATGCCGGAAAGGCCTCCGGCGCCTGCCCCGCGGATTAGGGAGATAAGCATCCATTCGGCATTATCGTCTGCATGATGCCCCAGGGCGACAAAGTCGTAGCCATGCTCCTGCATGGCGCGGGAAAAAAAGGCTTTGCGGGCCTCCCTGGCCGCCTCCTCCAGGCTCAGCCCCGACTCTTTTCGGGCGGCCGCAACGTCCACGGTTTCCATATGAAAGGGCACATCCAGGCTGTTAGCCAATTCCTGCACAAAGAGGGCGTCCCTGTCCGATTCCTCCCCGCGCAGGCAATGGTTTACGTGGGCCACGCCCAGTTGCAGGGCGAACTCCTTTTGAAGACGGGACAGAACGTGCACCAGGGCGGTGGAGTCCGGCCCGCCGCTCACGCCCGCCAGAACGCGGGCGCCGCGAAAAAGCAAGCCCTGTTCATACAGGGCTTGGCGGACTTTTTCCAAAAAAGAATCCACAATGGGCGGAACATGCCCTGCAGTCATTTGGGGGCCTCCGTCCTTATGGCGTGGGAAGGCCTAAAGGCGTTCCTGAATGTGGCTATGGATGGTTTCGGAAATCTGACGGTCCCAGACTCCCACGTATCCCACGCGAATTCCGATTTGGGTGATTTTAGGATCCAGCATGGTGACTTTGATGGTGACCGGCTTGTCTCCCGCCCTGCGGCCGTTGAACGTAGTGGTAATGCCGTCGTCCACCTTGGAGTCAATGCTGATTTTCAGCTCATTTATCACCGCGTTAGTCACGGATACGGCTTTGGCGTAAGTAGCCGGATAAGACCGCACCAGTTCCCCTTTAACGTACGTAAAAGCCCCCGCGCCCGCGCCCGCGCCCAAGACCACCGCAGCGCATGAAGAGGTTGAAATCAGTACAATGGCGCACAGCAATGCCAACAAAGCTCTTTGCATAAGAAAATCCTCCGTGATCTGATAGTTTCCTGATCCGCAGGCCTAAGATTAGGCTACATTCTCTGATGTGTCAACGGCGCATTGACAGGAGTAGTAATAGTGCTGATTATGTTATATAATACCGAACCCTTTAACCGGCAAAGGGGGTCGCCTTTGGAACTCATTGATTTCAAGTATGTATACTGCCCCGTGATGGAGAAGGAATTGCGCCTCAAGAGGCTTTACAAAACCCGTGCAAATGGTAAAAGCACCAGGAAGAAGGTGATCGATTGCACGGGCGCATTGAGGTGCGGAGCCTGCTCGGTCATGGATGAAAAGGTGATTTTCGATTTTTCCAACTGCCCTTTTCGGGATGTAAATTTTTTTGATTAACCCTTGGCGGGACCGGCCGGGGCGCGCCGGATCATAAACGGCCGCCCCGCCGGCCCCCATGCTTTGCGCCAGAGGCTTTATATGGACGAAAAACTTATTAAAACGCACGACCTTCCCAACGGACTTACCTTAAACATTTATGACGGCTCAAAAAAAATCGCTGACAAAGGGGAATTTCAAAGCGAGCACGCTTCCACGGCTCAGCGCAAGCTGGAAGGCGACATCTGGCTGGTCTCCATGACTCTGCGGATGGAAGTGCCTGTTCTGGACTCCTACTTTGTACAGGATGGAAGCTCCGCAATGACCCGCGAAAAAGTGGTTCAGGTTCTTGGAGAAACAGTCTTGTTTGAAAAAACCATGGCCCGGAACCTGGTTCATTCCAGCGAAAAGGACGAAATTTTCGAGCAGGTGGCGAAAGAAGCTGAAAAAAGCATGATCCCCTACCTCTCCCATCCGGAGTTCGGGAAAAAATTTGTTTATAAGGTCTACGCGGACGAAACATCCCCCGCCGCCATGCATAGGAAAGGCCTGCTGTAACGGAAAACGCAATGCGGCTCATCCGCCGCTATATAATACAGGATCCAAAGAAAATGATTAAAAACATATCCGAAAGCATGAAGGAATACGCCGAAATGGCGGTCCAGTTCGCCAAAAATTTTTTTGACGCCGACCTGGACTACTCCGAAGACAGCCTGCAAAAAGTGGATGAAGTCATTTCGGCCTACCGAAGCGGCCAGGTTTTCGATCCCAAAGAGCTTACCCCGGAACAGGAGGAGGACCTCTGGGTTTTCTCCAAAATGATAGGCGGCTACGTGGGGGAAGTGATTATTCGCAATTTGGGAGGAAACTGGTACACCCGGAAGCTGGATGATTTAAACCTGACCATTGTCCTGCAGATAGCCGACCAAGTGGAAGGCTCCCCCCCGGACATGGTGTTTCAATGCATGACCGAGCCTTTTCGGACCGTGGAAGCCTTTTATGAGGAAGCTAAAAAATCGCTTTCCGTGCATTAATGAGCCGACTCGGCGCTTGAGGCCCAAGGCCTTGTATACAGGTTATTATCTTGGGCCGGCCGGCTTCCCTTGAAATTTCAGGCCGTATGGAGTATTTGGATAAGACTTATTGATTGAAGGTCTTGTATTCCAATCCAAACTTGGTAAGGATCCATGCTGACAGACGTTGACAAAAAGGTGGTCGCCGCTATTCAGGGGGATATTCCCATTTCTCAAAGGCCCTACAAAGAGCTTGCGGAATCCATTGGGATTTCGGAAGCCCAGTTTCTTGAAGCCGTCAGAAAACTCCATGATCAAGGCGTAATCCGGCGTTTTGGGGCCACGATACGGCATCAGAAGTCCGGGTTTTCGGCTAATGCCATGGTTGCCTGGAAGGTGGATGAAGCCAAGGTGCATGAGGTGGGTAAGATCTTTGCGGGCTTTAAAGGCGTTTCCCATTGCTACCGCAGAAACCCCGTAAGTACATGGCCTTACAATCTGTACACCATGATTCACGCCCAGGCCCAGGAGGAGTGCGTGGAAATGGCCCGGGAAATGGCCCATACAGTTGGAGTGGAGGACTACAACCTGCTTTTTTCCAAGCGGGAGCTTAAGAAAACCTCCATGGAGTACTTTCCGTCCGACGACGACGACTAAATCAAACTCCTATACAGCCATGTCCACCTGCTGGACTGTGGCCACCTCCCCGGTTTCCTTGACAAAAACGCCGGTTTGCCGGACCTTGCCCTGCAACTCGTTGTCCTGGTCCTTGATGTCAAACTGGGTGGTCAGCCCGGAAGTGGAAATAGCCCCCACATTAGCCTCTTTTAAGGACTGCAGCGTCTGGTTTCCCTCGCCGTCCACGGTCCACACGCGCAACTGCCCGAAAACCGCATCAGACTCGTCAATCCAGTTGTTTCCGTCCTCGTCGTACTGAGCCAGTTCCTCAAAACCATTGCCCGAAGTGGGGCCGAACAACTCGCTGCCGTCGTTGATCATGCCGTCCTGATTTTTGTCCAGGGCGAGAAACCCGCTTCCCTGGGCCAGGGTGGACACATTTTCCATGTCTCCGTCCGCATCCAGGTCAAAGCTGAATTTGGAGGACGTCAAACTGGCGGCCGGAGCGTTGAAATTGATGACCAGAGGATCCACAATGGTTCCGGCCCGGAACTCAAAATTTTCCTCCGTATAGTATTCACGCTGCATGACCAGGTCCAGGGAGAAGTTGATGGACCTGCCGTCCGCCGTTTTTATTTCGCCCTGGGCCGAAAAAGAGGTGGCTTCCTTTTCGTAATAGGATTCGTGATATTTGTATTGGATTCCCCAGTCCGGCGCAGCCGCTTCTTCCACAGGGGCCTCCCCCTCAACAGGAACGCTTTCCGGCTGCTTCACTTCCTTCATGAAGTCAGACAGGGTTTTCAGCTTGATTTTCTTGCCGAACAGCGTCTCCAGGAGCATCTTGACCAGGTACCCCTCCTTTTCCATGTATTCCGCTTCTTCGGCCAGGATTTCGGAAAGGGTTTCGGTCTGATTTTCCACGGCGGCCTTTTTTACCTGCTTGGCGCCTTTGGCAAGGTCTTTGGCGAGATCCGACAGGCTGATCGTGTCCTTGGGGCCTTGGGCTTCGCCTTCCTCGGCGTCCACGGAGCCGTCGCGCATCTGGATGCGCAAGGATTCACGCTTTTCAGTTCTTTCAGTGTAGGTTCGGAAAGATTGAAGGTTTAGATTGGCTTGTTGTATTTTCATGTTATGCGCTCCCTTGCATAAAGACGTCCCTGTTTTTCGGAGTATCGGCAATAGAGCGGCTGGGCTTTAATATAAGCCGATGAGGCTATCTTATGCGGATCAGGGCTTTGGCATAGTGAGCGATGCGCTTCAGGTCATGAAAGAGGGGCTGGGGGTCGTGTTCTATAAAAAGGGCGGGCGCGGATCGGAATATGCGCTGATAAATAAAGGGATGGAGCAGGCTTTGGGCAAGATAGCCTATCCCTTTGGGGGCATGATGATTTCTCAGCAGCGCAAGCCCCAGGTCCATGTATGTCTTTCCTATCAGCCTGGAGCAAAGCCGCCCAAGGCCCGGTGCGCATTGCTTTTTAAACCTTTGTAAAATAAGCAACCGTTGCAGAAAATTGTTCGCCTGCTTTTTTTCCTTTTGCTCCATATCCCAATTGTAGCGGGCAAGCGGTTTATCGATAAACGCAAACCTGCAACGGGACGCCAGCCTGAGCCATAGGTCGAAATCCTCGGCGAACGGCAGCGATTCGTCAAAGCCGCCCAGCAAGTCGAAAACCTCTTTCCGGATCATGGCGGTAATCGTGGAAGGCAGCAGGTTTAAATTCTCCAAGGCAATCTTGCAATAGTCCGGGCCAATCAAATACACAGGTGCGTACTCACTATTGGAACTGCTGTTCAAAAAGGACAGATCTTCAGGACGGACCCAGTGGTACGGAGGGCGGCCAAGGGATTCAAACACGATAAAGTTGCTGTAAACGACCGAAACCTCCGGGTGCTTATCCAAGACCTCCGCCCGTTTCTCCAGGCTTCCGGGAAGAGCCTCGTCATCCGCGTCCAGAAATGCTATGTACTCTCCTCGTGCAACTCTCAACCCGGCGTTCCTCGCCCTGGCGCGGCCCAGGTTTTCCTGTTCCTGATAAACGATTTGCTTTTTTTCTGCGTAGCTCCGGCAAATATAGCCCGTATCGTCCGTGGATCCGTCGTTCACTACAATAATTTCCACGTCAGGCCCACGTTGCTCCAGAATGGAGTCAATGGCGTTGGCAATGCAATCCTGGCCGTTAAAAACCGGGATAATGACGGATACTTTAAATGGATTTTGGGCGTCTTTGTTCATATGCGCGGGAACAAGAAAAAAGTTGGTTAACAGCATTGATTTCAAAAACTAAGTATAAAGGGCCGTGCGTCCTGTCAACAAAAGAGTTGCTAAAAAAACTGCTGTTTGATAGGTATTTCCGTTCTTTCCGGTCGATATGCTGAGGATCTATGCGCTTGCTCAACAGAATTATCAGAGGGTCGGTTTTTCGAGTAGGAAGCCTTCTGCTTCAGATCGCCCTCACCTTCATTATGATGCCCTATATAGTCAACAGCCTGGGCATCCGTATGTACGGATTCTGGGCCTTGGCATGCGCCTTTGTGGGTTATTTCGGCTTGATGGACATAGGACTCGCCTCAGCCGTGGTCCGCTACGTCTCCCGGGCATTGGGCGCCAATGACAAACAGGATGTAAACCGGGTTGCAAGCACCGCCTTTTTTACCTTCAGCGGTTTGGGCATGGCCGCCTTGTTGGCCACTCTTATCCTGGCGTTTTTGTCCAACTGGTTCTTTAAAAGCCCTGACGAATCCAAAATTTTCGGCCAGGTGATCCTGATTACCGGGGCGGGCTTCGCCTTGAGCTTTCCCATGCGCGTTTTCGCCGGGCTGCTTAACGCCCGCATGCGTCAGGATCTCCAGTCTTTGACATCCATGCTCAGATTGCTGGTCGCCAATGCACTGATTTATCTGTCGTTATCTAACGGGTATGGAATTATGGCCCTGGCTTTGAGTTATCTGGCGGCCGACATATTCATGCACACCCTCACGGCTTTCATGGCCTATAGAATATATCCCGGCTTGCAAATCCGGCCCTCCCTCATGTCCACAGCCAGCCTTAAAACCTTATTTTCATACGGCGGCATATCCTTTTGGGCCAAATTGGCCGGAATCTTCCAGTTTCGGACCCCGCCCATCCTCATCGCAATTTACCTCAATGCCAACTACGTCACCCTGTTTCATGTCGGCGCCAGGCTGCTTCAGATCTACTCTGCGCTGGTTGACAGCGTGGCCAGCATGGGCGGCCCCATGTACAGTTGGCAGGAAGCCAGGGGCGACAAGCAGGCTCTGCAAAATTCCTTTTTGCATTTTATCCGGATCAGCAGTTTGTTCGCCGTTTTTATTGGGGCGTCCATTGTTTTTTTCGGAAAAGACTTTGTCACGGTGTGGATGGGGAAAGGGTATGTAACAAGCTATTACATCATATTAATCCTGGGCGCGCCCACCATTATCGCGGCGACCCAAGGTCCGGCCGTAAACCTGTTGTTCAGCATTTCCCGCCATCGTTTCATGGCTATCATCAACACGGTGGAGACCGTGATCGGCTTGCTGCTATCCATGATTTTACTCCCCTATTACGGAATTTACGGCGTGGCCGCCGCACTCGGCGTTTCCACCTTGTTATGCAAGTCCGTGATTCTTGCCTATTACACCTGCAAGTGCATTGAAGTCCCCGGCAAAGATTACGTCAGGGCTTTCGCTATGCCAAACCTTAAGCTCCTGGCCGCCATGGGTTTTTATTTCTACCTCATTTCGGATTATTTGAAGCCCACCTACGCCAGCATCATGGGGCTCGCCGGAGTTCAGATGCTGCTGTTTATTCCCGTGATCTACTTTTTTGTGCTGGAAAAAGAGGATCGGATCGCCTTGGCCGGTGTTCTAAAAGCCCGCAAGATGGGCGATGATCCGCTCTCTGCAGCCCATCCCGCCGACATCGACAAAGACGCTTCTTGTCAGTAGCCTTCCGGGTTGGCGTAGCAATAAAGGCAGCTGTGCCTGCAAGGATGAAGGGAGTAAGACCCAATGTCCCGGGACTCCATGCAACGGCACCCCTGGGAGGCCCTTTGGCCTTTGTCCTGTTTTTTGGAGAGCCCTGGCCCGTATAATTTTTCCAACAAATCATGATTGATGCATGCGTGGGGTAGGATGCCGCAGTCCTTGGGCAGGATTCCCTCAAGCCTGTTTTCGCAGCAGGTGTACAGGGTAATGCCCCGGTCTTGCAGGACCGTTTGCATGCGCAAGAGGATTTCCGCCTGCCTTTCCGGGCCGGGAGGGGCGAAGGAAAAATTCTTTAAAACTTTAGTGCGTGTGACCAGTTTCCGATACACATCGACAAAACTGGTGACGCATCGGGCCACGCCGCAGGCGGCCGCTGCATCGGCGATGGCGACGAAATCCCCCAGATTGTTCTGCGGGCCTTGCTCCGTTGTAAAATGGCAAATGGGGTCAAATCGCCAGGTTACCGCCTCCGGCCCGAATTGCTCCGCCAGCTTTTTCAGCGCTGCAAGGCGGTTTGCCAACGGCGGCGTCCGGGGCTCCAAAATAGGGGACTCCGAATTGATGGTAAAAACAAAAAAAAGATGATATCCTGTATCGATTAGGGCTGTCCCGTAGCCTCCACGCAGGAACGGGGAATAGTCCTTTGACCAAAATACTATGGAGTGAACTGCTTCATTGTCTGCAGGGACTTTGTGCATTATCTTGGAAAACGGGTTTTGCACTTCGAAAAAACCCTGCTTAACGCCGGCCATGAACCAGTCCATATAGAACGCAGGGATGTCTGTGCGTCTGGAAGCGGAAATAACTGTTTTGAAATGCTTTTTCACGTTAGTTCCGATCCCGTGCAGGTCCTGGAGGTGAAGAATTGAAGTTACACAAAGTTTGTTACGGCATCTTGTTCTTTTTTTATTTGGCCTCTTTTGTCTCCGCCAACCAGGGGCCCGGTGCAGCGATTTTCAAAGACATAAAAACCCATATAGAGGAAGCCTACTACACGGATAACAAAACAGAGCTTGAGGCGCAACTTAAACGGGCCTCGGCCTTGGTGAATAATAAGGAATTTGAGTGGTACGCTTATTATTACATGGCTTTTTGCCATAATCATTTGTCCATGCTTACTCTGGAGTCGGACCCGGAACAGGCCCGGAAACACGTGGACGCAGCCTTTGAGAATGTGGACAAAGCCAAGGAAATCAACGAAGCCGCCGAGCTTTACGTGCTTTGTATTTCCATCATGGGAAAAAAAATCACCCTGGGCTCCTCGCTCATGCGCATGACTCGCGGTTTGGAAACCCTGCGGTACATGGATAAAGCCAAGGAGCTGGACCCGGACATGCCCGGAGTTGTTTTTGAGCACGCCCTGACCGAATACCACACCCCGGTCAAGTTCGGCGGCGGCGTGGATAAAGCCAAAGCCTTGCTGAAGAAGAATCTGAAGATCCTGGAAACCTACGAGCATCAGGATCCCTTGTATATAGATTGGCACCTGAGAGAGGACAATCTGGCCTGGCTGGCCTACTTTGAGGCGGAAACGGGAAACATATGCGAGGCGACGGAGTATTATAACGAAGCGGCTGCGCTTCGCCCCGATCATGCCTTTTTGAATTCGGTGGTGGAAAAGAAACTTAACGAAAAAAAGAACGAACTCCTGCGCAGTAAGCAGGAAGGGGAAGAAGACCATGGCTAATCAGGCTCCTCCTTCCGGTTCCGCCCCCAGGTCTCGGGTGGCGGCCCTGCTCAACGCATCCGGTCCTTTGGAGAACGTCCTTGTCAAAGGGTGGGTGCGTACGGTTCGCGACCAAAAGGGATTCGCCTTTTTGGAAATCAACGACGGCTCTTGCCTGAAAAACCTGCAAGTCATCGCCGAAGGAGGCGACGGCCCTTATGAAACGGCCGTGTCGCTAACCACGGGATGCTCCGTGCAGGTTTCCGGGCGCCTGGCCGCCTCGCCGGGCAAGGGACAGGATTGGGAGTTGAAAGCCGGGGAAATCCTCCTGATCGGAGACTGTCCGGAGAGCTTCCCCCTGCAAAAGAAAAGGCATTCGGACGAGTTTCTCCGCACCATCGCCCATTTGAGGCCCCGTACAAACAAGTTCGGCGCTCTGTTTCGCATACGTTCCTCCATGGCCCTGGCCGTGCATAATTTTTTTGCGGACCGCGGTTTTGTCTATATTCAGACGCCCATTATCACGGGCAGCGACTGCGAGGGCGCAGGGGAAATGTTCACCCTGACCACCCAGGCAAAGGGCGAAACCTTGGCCCCGGAAAAGGATTTTTTCGGCAAGCCGGCCTATCTTACCGTGTCCGGTCAGTTGGAGGCCGAGATGTACGCCCTGGCCCTGGGCGCCGTATACACCTTCGGCCCCACCTTCCGGGCGGAAAACTCCAACACCAGCAGGCACGCCGCCGAGTTTTGGATGATTGAGCCGGAAGCGGCCTTCGCCGACCTGAACGACAACATGGCCCTGGGCGAGGAGCTTGTGCGCCATCTGGCCTCCCATGCTTTGGAAAAATGCTCCCAGGACGTGGACTTGTTCGCCCGCTTTGTGGACAAGACCCTGTCCCAAACCCTGGACAACATCATCAATAACGACTTCGTCCGCATGACCTACATGGAAGCGGTGGAAGCCCTGCAGAAATCCGACAGGAAATTCCAATACCAGCCCATGTGGGGCAAGGATCTGCAGACCGAGCACGAGCGCTATATCACGGAGGAGTACTGCAAAAAGCCCGTGATCGTTTATGACTATCCGGCTTCCATCAAACCCTTTTACATGCGCATGAACCCGGACGGCAAAACCGTGGCTGCCATGGATGTGCTGGTGCCTCGGATCGGCGAGATCATTGGCGGCAGCCAGCGTGAGGAAAGGCTGGACATGCTCGAAGCCCGAATTAAGGAAATGGGCTTGAGCGAAGAGGAGTATTGGTGGTATCTGGATTCCCGGAGGTTCGGCACGGCGCCCCACAGCGGCTTCGGCATGGGCTTTGAGCGGGTCTTGATGATGGTCACCGGCGTTTCCAATATCAGGGACGTCATTCCTTTTCCGCGGACGCCGGGCAACGTGGAATTTTAACAGTCCCCCCTTTTGGGGAGGTTTTTACAGCAGATACAAGCCCAAACAGGGCTTTAGGAATAATCGGCTTTTCATGGGTTTTATCAAGGAGTACCGGTTCGGCGACGTCCAGGCCTTTGAGACGGGGCGCGCCTCCCGGGGGAAAACTCCCTCTTTAAGCGCCTTTTCATATCTGGCGGGCGGGGTGATGATTGACACCGGCCCCAAGCACGCCCGCAAGGAAATGCTCCAGGCGCACCGGCTATATCCGGTCAAGATGATCTGCCTGACGCATCATCATGAGGATCATAGCGGAAACGCTGCAGCCATGCGGGATCTTTGGGGCCTGGAAATCCACGGCCATCCTTTGTGCGTGGAAAAAATGGCCAATTCCTTTCCCATTTTGCCGTACCAGAAATACTTTTTCGGCAAGTCGGACCCCGTATCCATGCAAACCCTGCCCGACCGGATCGACACAGAGAATGTCAGGCTGTATCCTATCCACACCCCGGGCCATAGCAGGGATCACATTTGCTATTACGAGCCCAACCAAGGGTGGCTTTTTTCCGGGGACATGTATTTGAACGACAAGGTCCGCTACTTTCGCTCGGACGAAAGCCTGGGAGACGAAATCGTCTCTTTGCGCAAAATATTGGACCTGGACTTTGACAGCCTGTTTTGCGCCCATAACCCCCAGCCCGTCGGCGGAAAAAAACGCCTGGCCGCTAAGCTGGCCTTCCTGGAGGACGTCTACGGAAACGTGGCCGGCCTTCGCAAAAAGGGTATGGGGCCCAAGGGAATCATGCGTAAGCTGGCCATCAAGGAAAGCCTGACCACCAAACTGATCTGCATGGGCAATGTAAGCGCCCTGAATATGGTGAAATCCGCTATCGCAGCGGCCGACGCGGGAGGCCCCGAACGCATGGCCTCCTGATTTTGATGCAAGGGGGGAGTCATGAAAGCAGCCGCCGTACAAATGCGCGCCGCCCTGGGCGACGTGGAAGCCAACCTGAAATCCGCTGAAAATCTAGCCAATCAAGCCTTTTCCGCAGGCGCCGAAATAGTGATCCTGCCGGAATTCTTTCCCACGGCCATGGCCTTTCATCCAAAAATGCTTCAAGCCGCCCGGCCCCTGGACGGAGAGCCCATGGAATTGCTCAAAGGCCTGGCCAAGCAAAACAACGGCGTCGCCGGCGGTTCGTTCAACGCCATCCGCCAAGGCGAAGTTTACAACACCTTTGTCCTGGCCTTTCCGGACGGCTCGATCTTTCTCCATGACAAGGACCAGCCCACCATGTGGGAGAATTGCTATTATATCGGCGGGACGGACGACGGCGTTCTGGACACGCCCCTGGGGCCTGTGGGCGTCTCCCTGTGCTGGGAGTTCGTCCGGTCCCGCACGGCCAAACGCCTGAGGAACAAAGTACGTCTGATCGTGGGCGGCTCCTGCTGGTGGGATTTGCCCAAAGTCGCCCTGCCGGGCTTTTCTCCGGCGGTTGGCGCCAGGCTGTTGGAAATCATGCGCCAAAGCCCTCCCAAGATGGCGCGCATGGTCGGCGCTCCGGTCATCCACGCGGCCCACGCCGGGGACTTCAAAGGAAAGATGCCGCTCATGCCCGGCTTTCCCTACGAAAGCAACCTCCTGGGCCAAGCCATGATCACGGACGCCCAAGGAAAAATCCTGGCTAAAATGGATCGGGAAGAGGGCTACATCATGGCGGATATTGACCTGGATGAATACGCGGAGCCATCGGAGGAAATTCCCCAAACTTTTTGGATTCCGGATTTACCCTTGCAAATCAGGGCGGTTTGGGCGTACCAAAATAGGCACGGCCGGAGGTACTACCGGACCAAAACAAAAAAAGCGTTGGGTTTGTAATGGATACAGGAGCAGTAAAGCTATTGGTTATAGGCGCGGGCGGCTTTATCGGCGCTATCACGCGCTATTTGGTGGGCGGCTGGGTCCACAGGATTTTTCCCGGCTCCACCTTTCCTTTGGGCACCATGACCGTCAACCTGGCCGGGTGCTTTCTCATCGGCCTGGGTTGGGGCCTCATTGAAACCCGGGGGCTCTTCTCCCCCAACGTCCGGGCTTTGCTCCTGGTGGGCTTTTTGGGCAGCCTCACCACCTTTTCCACTTTCGGCTACGAAACCTTTCAACTGGCCCGCAACGGCCAGACGGTCTGGTCCATCCTGAACATCACCCTGAGCCTGGTTTTAGGCCTCATGGCGGTCATCGGCGGCAACGCCGCTTCCCGGCTGATCTGATAAGGAGGAAACATGCGCTATCCCAAAGACGGCAAACTGCTTCGGATTTTTTTGGGCGAAACCGTACAGCATAAAGGCGTCCCCCTCCACGAATGGATCGTCAAAAAAGCCCGTAAGGAAGGCCTGGCAGGCGCCACCGTGGTTAAGGGCATTCTGGGCTACGGCGCCAACAGCGTCATCCACACCGCCAAGGTGCTGCGCCTTTCCGAAGACCTGCCCGTGGTGGTGGAAATCGTGGACGAGGCCGACAAAATCGAGGCCTTCCTCAACACAATTGACGAGGTCATTAACGAGGGCATGGCCACGGTCCAAAACGCCCAGATCGTCTTTTATCGGTCCAACAAAAGCAAAGGCTGATTCGCGTCCATCATTCCAGGCGCGAAGCATTAGGCGGCGACACGAAAAGACTCCTTTGAATATTTTCAACAATTGTTGAAAACTGCATATTTGTTGAAAACCTGGATTTGCTGCGCCCACTGTCGAATTCCGTGAAAAACTCCGCTTTAAACTCCAAGAATGGAATTTGATCCGTCAATATTCAGTTTGCCAGCAATAATGCAACGGTGTTATAAGAAAATGGTCGTTTTTTTGCAGGACTCGCCGACATTTTATCCTGTTAGATCTGCTTTTTCGCCTGCCGGGAGCGCGGCCCCCAAGGTGAAATCCGTTTCAATCAAGCATCACAGTCAAGGGGGATGCACACATGAAAATACGTATTAAAGGCAATTATCCTCAGGGATTGGAAATCACAAGAGGGGAACGGGGAGTTCCTCACGTCAAGGCCAGGGACATGGCCGGAGTGTTGTGGGGCATGGGCTATTGCCACGCCATGGACAGGGGGCTGCAAATGCTGATCATGCGCATCCTGGGGCAGGGGCGCGGTTGCGAATGCCTGGACGACTCCGACGAAATGCTGGAAGTGGACCGTTTTTTTCGCCGACTGAACTGGGGCGGGCGTCTTAAAGAGCAGTGGAACCTGCTGAACGCCGAAGAACAAGGGCTGCTGACCGCCTATTGCGACGGCGTAAATGCCTACCTGAGCCGCAAAAGGCCGTTGGAATGCAGGCTGGTGGGATACAAGCCCGAAGCCTGGATTCCGGAAGATACCCTCATGATCTGTCGCATGGTGGGATACTTGACCTTGGCCCAGTCCCAGGGCGAGGTGGAACGGCTGTTTATAGAAATGGTCCAGGCCGGCGTGGACAGCGATCTTTTGGCCTCCCTGTTTCCGGTGGAGGCGGAGGAAATCGACCGGGACCTCCTGTCCAAAATCAAGCTGGGGGAGAAGCTCGTTCCCGAAGCCCTCAAGTGGCTTAGCCCGGTTCCCAGGGCCATGGCGTCCAACAACTGGGTGATTTCCGGGTTCAAGACAGCCACGGGAAACGCCATGCTTTGCAACGACCCCCACCTGGAGGTCAACAGGCTGCCCAACGTCTGGTACGAAACCACCTGCCAGTGGGGAAATCAGTACGCCATGGGCGCCAACATGCCCGGGCTTCCCGGAATTGTCATCGGCCGGAATCACAACCTTTCCTGGGGCGCCACCTATCCTTTCATGGACAACATTGATTCCTGGATCGAGGAATGCAAAGACGGCAAGCACCGGCGCGGGGACGAGTGGATGGACTTCACCGTGCGCAGGGAAGTGATCAAACGCAAGAAGCACGATCCCCTGGAACTGACCTTTTACGAAAACGATCACGGCGTGCTGGAAGGCGATCCCAACCAGGAGGGCTTTTACCTTACCACCTGTTGGGGGCCGTCCTTAAGCGGCGCCAACTCGGTCCGGGCCATCCTTAAGGTGACCAAGTCCGCCACGGTGGAGCAGGGCATGGAGGCCTTGGGCAAGCTGGAGGTGGCGTTCAACTTTGTGTTCGCCGACAACAAGGGAAACATCGGCTACCAGATGACCGGCCTGTATCCTTTGCGCAAGGAAGGCGTGAACGGATTCCTGCCTATGCCCGGCTGGGACCCGGAATACGACTGGAAAGGATTTGCCGATCCCAAGGACCTTCCCCGGGAGTACAATCCCGAATGCGGTTATATTGTCACCGCCAACCAGGATCAGAACCATCAGGGAGTCCTGGATCCCGCCAATATGCCCATGGGCGACTACCGGGCGCGGAGAATCTCCCAATTACTGGAAGAGCGGGGAAATCACGATTTTCACTCCACCAGGGCCATCCAGATGGACACATATTCCATTCAGGCCAGGGAGTTTCTGGACATACTCCTGCCTGCAGCGCCGGATTCCCGGGGCAAGTCGGTTTTGGAATCGTGGGATTGCGAATATGATTTCGACTCCCAGGCTGCGCCTTTCTTTGAAGCCTTTTATTCCGAGCTTCGCAAAAAGGTTTTCGGCGAGGCGGGAATCGGCGTGGACATTATGGTGCATTTGGAGCAGGAAACCGGGGTGTTCATTGATTTCTACCAGAACTTCGACCGCATGATGACGGACGAAAACTCCCCCTGGTACAAGGACTTCACCCGGGAGCAGGCCTTCGCCGCCGCCCTGGCCAAGGCCGAGGAAGGATACGATTGGAACAAAACCTGGAAGGACGTCAATAAGGCTATGTTGACGAATATTTTCTTCGGAGGAAAAACTCCCGCCTACCTGGGTTTCGACTACGGGCCAATTCCGCTAAGAGGAGGCCGGGCCACGCCTCATCAGGGCCAGATTTACAACAGCGGCGGCCGCCAGACCACGTTTTCCCCTTCCTTCCGCATGATCACCGACATGGGGGAAACGGTCCTCTACACCTGCATCGCAGGCGGGACAAGCGATCGGCGCTTCTCGAAATTCTACAAGGACGGCGTGGCCGACTGGCTGGAAGGCAAGTTTAAAAAATTGGAAGGCCAGCTGTCTGAATAAACTGCCAACATCGCGGCGGGCTGTCTTGCCAGCCCGCCGCATGCAAGATTTCAGGGAGCAAGCCTAAAAAATTCCACAAACAGAAGCCCGAAGAAAACGCCGAGTTCCAAATCTTTCCGTCCCCAGGCGTCTGCTACTATTCCGTCATCGAGCAAATGGGCCTGAACCGCGCCCCTTTGCCTTGCTTCGTCGGCAAATCCGAAGAATCCGCCATGTACCAATCCCTCTGGCAGGCTATGAAACAATCACTTGCAAAGTTTCTAAAATTTTGTTTTCATATCATATATCGATTTTAAAAAAACTGTTTCGGTTATCGCTTGTTTTGGCTGTGCAAGATAAGGTTGCCTATTTGGGAACTATTTTATTGACACAATACAAGGAACTATTTTATTGTGCATGTGATATCCAGGAGGACCCTCAGAGTCTTTTATGAGCAGCCCGGGCGCCAGGACGCTCAGAAGGCTTTGGACTCTTGGTATTATGAAGCTATGCATGCGAGTTGGAGTTCTTCCGCCGATATCAAAGCGCAATACCGCTCTGCGAGCATATTGAAGAGCGGGAGAGTGGTTTTTAATATCGCAGGAAACAAATATCGCCTGATAGTAACTATCAACTATGAATATCAAAAAGTCTTTGTGCGATTTGTCGGAACGCACAAGCAATATGATAGGATAAATGCAGAGACGGTGTAATATGAAACCTCGACTCATCAAAACCGAAGATGACTATAACCAAGCCTTGGCGAGGATTGATGAATTGATGGATGCTAAGATGGGCAGTCCTGAAGGGGATGAATTGGAACTCCTCTCTGCGCTGGTTGAAATGTATGAAGAAAAACACTATCCCATCAGCCTGCCTGATCCCATAGATGCTGTCATGTTTAGAATGGAGCAAGCGGGGTTATCGCAAAAAGATCTTGTTCCTTTCATTGGGAGTAAAAGCAAGGTTTCTGAAGTTTTGAACCGCAAACGCCCCTTAACTTTATCCATGATGCGTGCTCTTCATAAGGGGCTTGGTATTCCGGCCGAGGTATTGCTCAACGAACCGGCCGCTGTTTTTCCAACGGATTTTCCTGAAATTGAATGGGGACGATTTCCGATCGCCCAAATGGTCAAACAAGGATGGGTGTCCTGCAAAAAAGGCTATAAAGATAAGTCGGAAGAAATAATGCGGGCCTTCATTTTAAAAGCAGGAGGGTCCGATGCGATTCCCAGTGTGGCGTTTAAGAAGGGGTTTGGTTCAAGGGTAAATCCGCGGGCAGATAGGTACGCCCTTATGGCTTGGTGTTGGCAGGTTCTGATAATGGCGCAGGAGAGACAACTTGAGCGTAAGTTCAAACCAAACTCCATCGATGAAAGTTTTTTACGCAATGTTGCCAGACTATGCCTTTTTGATGAAGGGCCGCTTTTGGCTAGGGAGTTCCTTGAAAAGAATGGCATCCATTTTATCATTTTACCGCACTTGGATAAAGCCTACCTTGACGGGGCTTCCATGCTAATGCCTGACGGCGCTCCGGTTATTGCAATGACGTTGCGACACGACCGTTTGGACAATTTTTGGTTTGTTTTGATCCATGAATTGGTGCATGTAGCAAAGCATCTCAGCTTGTCTCAGCAGCAGATAATTGTGGATGATATGGATTTGCGGTCTATGGAAATTGAGGTGGATGATCAAATTGAAAAGGAAGCGGATGCCATGGCCGAGGAAATTTTGATTCCGCAAGAGACAAGGAGCACCCATTTCAAGTTGTGGGATGAGAACAACCCCTTGAAAGGCCGCCAACTGGGCATGGCCGTCCTTTCCCTGGCTTCGAGCATGCAAGTGCATCCTGCCATCATTGCTGGGGCAGTACGTTTTCAACGAAAAAATTACAAGTTATTGCATCACATGGTTGGACAAGGGCAGGTCCGCGTCCAGTTTTTAGGCTCAAACTAAAAAACTAAGGGAGCCTGAACCGGCGTCAGGCCCCCTTGAGTATTTTTAATCTTCCTGCGTTTTGATGTAATCCATGGCTTTTGCCAGCCTGGCTTTCACCTTATCCATGCCCAGAATCTGCACGATTTCAAAAATGCCGGGGCTGGCGGTCTGGCCGGTTAAGGCGACGCGGACGGGCTGGGCGATCTTGCCCATTTTCAGGCCCGTGGCTTCCATAACCTGCACAAAGGCGTCTTCCACCTGCTTTTCGTC
Organism: Desulfatibacillum aliphaticivorans DSM 15576; assembly: GCF_000429905.1. Lineage (NCBI taxonomy): Bacteria > Pseudomonadati > Thermodesulfobacteriota > Desulfobacteria > Desulfobacterales > Desulfatibacillaceae > Desulfatibacillum > Desulfatibacillum aliphaticivorans. The sequence goes on from NZ_AUCT01000032.1 coordinate 32,786, forward strand.
CGAGACGTCCGCGGCTTCCAGCTTTTCGATCAAAAGCTCCAAAGCCGGGACGGCTTCCGCCTTTAGACATTTGTTGGCGGCCTTGGGATCGTACTCAATGTCATCCACGTAATAGAACAGGGCTTTTTCAGCCAGTTCGATCGTGGTTTTGGCCCTGGGCTTCAAGGTTTCCATGACCTGGTACAAATATTCGCCTTCTTCGGTTTCCACGCCCAGTTTGGCAAGCTGCTCGATGAACAAAGGCGCCAGCCTTTTGTCTTCTGCAGCGCGGATGTGGTCGCCGTTCAGGTCCAGGAGGCGGGCCGGGTCGAACACGCCGGCGCTTTTGCCGATGTTTTCCAGGGTGAAAACCTGCTTTAACTCGTCCACGGTGAAAAATTCCTGATCCCCATGGGACCAGCCCATGCGCGCCAGATAATTGATCATGGCCTCGGGCAGGATGCCCATATCCTTGTATTCCACCACGGACGTGGCGCCGTGGCGTTTGGACAATCGTTTTTTATCCGCCCCAAGCACCATGGGCACGTGGGCGAAGGTAGGGACGGGGTATCCCAGGGCGTTGTACAGCAATATCTGCCGGGGCGTGTTGCTCACGTGGTCGTCCCCGCGAATGATGGTGTTGATCCCCATGGTGATGTCGTCCACCACAACGGCCAGATGGTACGTGGGGCTGCCGTCGCTGCGGGCGATGATCAGGTCGTCCAACTCCTGGTTGTCAAAGGCGATGGTTCCCTTGACCTTGTCTTCAAACACGGTCTTGCCCGTCTGGGGGGCCTTGAGCCGAACCACGGCGCCTTCGCATTTTTCCAGGCCCTTCTCCCGGCAGGTTCCGTCGTACTTGGGCTTGTCGCCGCGAGCCATGGCCGCCTTGCGCTTTTCGTCCAGTTCTTCGGGCGTGCAGGTGCAGTAATAGGCATTGCCTTCGTCCAGCAGTTTCTGGATGTGCTGCTGATAGATTTCCGTGCGTTTGGACTGGTAAAAAGGCCCCTCGTCCCAGTCGATGCCCAGCCATTCCAGGCCTTGGAAGATGGCGTCCACCGATTCCTGGGTGGAGCGCGCCTTGTCTGTGTCTTCCAGGCGAAGCACAAAGGTTCCGCCCATGCGGCGGGCGTAAAGCCAGTTGAAAAGGGCGGTGCGGGCGCCGCCGATATGCAGGGCCCCTGTGGGGCTGGGTGGAAATCGGGTTATGATCTTATCCATGGGAAATATTCCTTATGCTTTTATTGGTTTGCATCCGCAGGCGCTCATCCGTCCTTGCAGAGAAAAACATAATTCCATACCACAGGGCATCAGGCGACTCAACCCTGCATTCTGAAAAACGCTTCTATCAAATCTTGACGGAGAATCAGCCTGTTGTTAGATGTGAACCTCTGCGGCCCACGAAGGCCGTTCCCTCAACAAGGATCTTCGGATGCCTCCAAAGAAAAAATCGCCTGTTCCCTGCCCGAACCTGCACCCTCTGCCGGACAAGGCCCAAGCGCGCCTTATTGACAAGGGAATCCTGCATTGCCTGGCTTCCCAGGGCGGCGCCCGGGAGCGCTACGGCAAGGGAAAGACCCCGCATACCATCCATGTCTGGTGGGCCAGGCGCCCCTTTTCGGCCATGCGCACGTTGGTTTTTGCAAGTCTGGATTCGGGGGAGTCGCCAAAAGCTCTGAGCCTGGCCTCTGAGCTAGGGCGGCTTCCGGTTTCCGCGTCCAAGGACGCGAAGGCAGCCGCCAAGATGCTTTCCAGGCAATATGCCGAACCTCCTCGTGTGCTGGATATGTTCGGAGGCGGAGGCGCCATTGCTTTGGAAGCGGGCAATTTGGGCTGCAGGGCCTTTTCCCTGGATTCCAACCCTTTGGCGGTATTCATTCAAAAAAGTCTTATGGAGTTCATCCAGGAAGCGGGGGGCTGCCCGCCTGATTTGCTCAAAGAGTCCGGCCGCCGGGTTCTGGAGCGTCTGGAGCGCGAAACCGCCCCTTTGTTCCCCATGCGAAACTCTCAAAAAGGCCCTGTTCTGGCCTATTTTTACACCTATGAAACCGCGTGCCCGCATTGCGGCTGGAAATTTTTCCTCTCCAGGCGGCCCTGGCTGTCCCGGAAAAAGGGGAGGGAAGCCTGCCTGGAATTCCACCCGGGCGAGGATCATGCAAATTGGAAGATCATTCATCCTTCCAGGGATCATAAACCTACAAGCCTGTGGAGAAAAACCGGAGCGGTCTGCCCAGTCTGCGGGAAGGTTTGCGGCTCGCCGGTTTTTTCCCAATGCCGGGAAGTCCTCACCGCCCTCTGCCGGCGGGGAAACGGCAAGGGCAAGGATTTTGAGGCTGGCTCACCGAAAGTCCTTGCGGAACCCGCGCTTATAGAGAAGATGGAGTCCGCTGTTCTGGCTTATCTGGGCCAAGAGTTGCCCAAAACAAAAATCCCCAAATGGTCGGGTATCTTTAATCCCGCCATATACGGCATGGATTCCCACGCGGATTTTCTGAACCCACGGCAGCGCCTCGTGCTGCTTCTTCTCATTAAAAGCCTGCGCACGGAATACGACGCACTCACTCAATCGGAGTCCAAGGCTGTCGCCCGGTGCGTAATCGGCCTGCTTTCCGGTCTTGTGGATCAGCTCATAGACTGGAACAGCCGCCTTTCCATGTGGATTCCACAAAACGAGCAGGCGGGCAGGGCTTTTTGCGGTCCGGGCGTGCCCATGATGTGGGATTACGTGGAAATCGACCCCTTACTGAACGGCCCGGCCAATTTGTGGAAGAAGCTGGATCGCATCGTGGAGGGCGCCAAGGCCATTCCAACCTTTTCCATGGCGCCGGACGTCCGGCTGGCCGCGGCCCAGAACCTGCCCTTTGGGGATGGTATATTTGACGCCATTGTCACGGACCCGCCGTACTATGACAACATCTTCTACAGCCCCCTGGCGGATTTTTTTTATTCCTGGAAAAAGATGGTTATATCGGCCCTGTCGTCTGAACTGGCCGGTTTTGATTCCACGGAGTCCCCCCGGGAGTTGGTGGCTTCCGTACGGCGCCACAATAGCAAGTTGGGCGCCCACGAATCTTATTGCCGCGAACTCACGCAGGCGCTTTGCGAAGGCGCCAGGGTCCTGAAGGACTCCGGCCTGATGTCCTTGATCTACAGCCACAGCTCCCTGAACGGCTGGGACGCCCTGGTTAAAGCCTTTCGGGCTTCTCCTCTTCTTATTGCAAGCGTGCAGCCCTTGTGCATAGAGCGAAAAGCCCGGCCGCGGGGGTTGGCCAGCGGAGCGGTCAACACCTGCCTGGTCCTTGTCGCAAGGAAAAGCTCTAAGCCCAAGCCTGTTCAGAGTCCGTCCGAACTGGCAGCCAGATTTGAGGACATTGCCGGCTGCGGTTTTGCCCGGGACCTTTTAAACCAGGGGTGGCCGGAAGAGGATGCAGGACTTGCCTTGTTCTCCCAAGGGGCTGCTTTGCTGGCGAATTCTTCTGGTGAGTTGATTGGCAATGATCACGAAGTTCTGGCCCTTATAGAATCCGTTGTTGCATCCAGGCTTCCCGGCTTCAAGATATCCCGCAGAAGGTCTCTGTGAAGCGCTTCACACCGGGGGGACAAAAACTTAATCCTATCGTTCAAAATACTTGTGTAATGTGGAAATTCAATTATAAAATATCTTATAAACCGTTTTTTTGGGAGGGAGAGTAACTTTTGACAAGGGGGGGTAATGGATTACGATTTTGTTGTTGTAGGAAGCGGCTTTGGAGGCGGCGTATCAGCCTTACGCCTTACTGAAAAAGGGTACAAGGTCGCCGTTATTGAACAAGGCAGGAGAATAGGCCCAAAGGACGTGCAGGCGGCGGATGAGAAGCCGTTGAGGAATTTCTTTTGGATGCCGGCGGCTAAAATGAACGGCTTTTTCACCCAAACCATATTTCGCCACGTGCAGATTGTGGGCGGCGTGGGCTTGGGCGGGGGAAGCCTGGTCTATGCGGCCGTGCTGTTAAAGCCTAAAACCGGTTTTTTCAAAGACCCGGTCTGGAGCAATTTCGGCGTGGATTGGGAACAGGAACTGGAACCTCATTACGAAGAAGTAAAGCGCATGCTTGGGCTCACCAATAATCCCAATTTCGACCTGCAGGACGAATACCTGAAAAAGACCGCCCACACCATGGGCGCGCAGGATACTTACGGCCCCACGCCCAACGGCATATACTTCGGCAAGCCCGGCGTTACGGTCAAGGATCCGTTTTTCGGCGGCGAGGGGCCTGATCGAACCGGCTGCGAACTTTGCGGAGACTGCCTTTCCGGCTGCGGCAAGGGCGCCAAAAACAGCCTGGACAAAAACTATTTGTTTTTAGCGGAAAAGAACGGCGCCGAAATTCTCACCAGCCGTAAGGTTTCCCACATCGAACCCATGGAGGGCGGATACCGCCTGCACCTGGTTGATCCCATGAAGCCTTCCAAGGCCTATCCGGCCGTCACGGCCAAAAAGGTGGTGCTGGCCGGGGGCGTGTTGGGCACCCTGGAGCTTTTGTTCCGAAGCCGGGACGTCAAGAAGACCCTGCCCAAGGTTTCGCCCCTGCTGGGCAGGGTGGTGCGCACCAACAGCGAGGCCATTGTGGCCAGCCTATCCAGGAACCCTGACGAAGACATCACCAAGGGCTCGGCCATCTCCAGTCATTTTTACCCGGACGATCATACGCATATCACGCAGAACCGCTTTCCCGACGGATACGACTTTATGCGCTATTATCTGGGCCCCATGGTGGACGAGCCCAACCCGGCGAAAAGAGCTTTCAAGACCCTGTGGGCCATGGTCAAAAACCCTATTCGGTCTATGGCTTCCATTTTCGCTAAAAACTGGCGCAAGCGCATCTCGGTGCTCACGGTCATGCAGCATATGGACAACCAGATTTCCCTGGTTTACCGCCGCGGCTTGTTTTCCTGGTTCAATAAGTCGTTGCACTCGAAAATACCCGAAGGCCAACAACGGGCGCCCGCGTTCCTGCCGATCGCCAACAAGGCGGCCAGGGCTTACGCCCAGGCCTCGGGCGGCGATCCTCTGAACGTCACCATGGAAAGCCTGCTTAACCTGTCGTCCACGGCCCATATCCTGGGGGGATGCCACATGGGAACCTCGCCCGAAAACGGGGTCATCAGCACGGATCATGAAGTGTTGGGCTATCCCGGATTATACGTGGCGGACGGCGCGGCGGTTTCCGCCAACGTCGGCGTGAACCCGTCTTTGACCATAGCGGCCCTGGCGGAAAGGGCCATGTCCAGAATCGAGGCGAAACAATGAAGACTGTTCTTGGAAAAACCGGCCTCGCCGCCTTGATCTGCCTGATTGCCATGGCCTTGCCTTGCCTCGCCCCGGCCGGGTTCGAGCCCTCGCTTGCACTTGATATCCAAGCGAATATGACAAAAGGCGCCGAACTGTTAACAATTTTTCACGAGGATGAAAACAATCTGTACAAGGCCGGAGCCATCTATGAAAAAGTGCTTGAAAAGAAACCGGATTTCGTAGAGGCTGTATGGAAATTGGCGGAGGTTCAATACCTTTCCGGCATGATGGTCAAAGGCCAGCCTGCGGAAATGGAACATTATACGAAAAGCCTGGAAACAGCCGGCAAAGCCCTGGACCTGGACCAGTCCTGCGTGCAAGCCAGGTTCTACTCGGGCTGCGCGCAAGTGAGCCTTGCGGAAAAGGCCTCGTCCTTCAAGGCCCTGGGGCTTTTGAAGCGCGGCAAGGCAGACCTGTTCTTTGTCATGGATCAAGGTCCCAATAACCGCTGGGCTCCTCTGGCGGCGGCGGTGCTTTCCCAGGTCAACGAACAGGCGCCATGGCCCCTAAAGGATCTGGACGAAGCTCACAGATTCGCCGTAAAGGCTTTGGAATGGGACCCCAACCTGACCATGTCGCAACTTCAACTGGCGCGCGTGTACTTCGCAAAGGAAGATTACGAGGGCGCGGCCAGGGAGGCTCAAGCCTGTTTGGAGATAAAGCAGCCAACGTATATCGCCGACGCCGTGGTCTGGGACTGGCCTGACGCCAGAAAAATTTTAGCCTCTATAAAGGAGAGGAAAGGGGGATAGCCCCTTTCAAAAACGGCTATGATTAAATATGCATTTGAATACACCGACGGCGCCATGATGTATTATGAACTGGACGAAAACGCCTATTATCCCGAGGAAGGGACGGTCCTGGAAGGCGAGTGGCTGAACCTGGAGGAATTCAAATGCCGCATTTGCACCGTAGATCCTGAAACCCATCCCCAATGTCCCGCGGCCATGGCCCTGTGGCCGGTGCTGCGGGACTTTGGGCATCGCATATCCCACGAGCCCGTGAACGTCCAGGTGGATTGGACCGACGTCCATTTGGAGGCCGTCACCTCCACCCAGCAGGCGGTGCGGTCCATGGTCGGCCTCATGCTGGCCCTGTCCCGGTGCCCGGTCATGGAAAAACTCCGGCCCATGGCCCACTTTCACCTGCCCTTTGCGGACGCCGCCCATACCCAATTTCGCGTGCTGGGCATGTATTTGATCGCCCAATACCTTAGAGAAAACAGCGGCATGGAGCCCGACTGGACCCTGGAAGGCCTGCTCCAAAATTACCGGGAGCTGCAGCACGCCAACCGCAGGCTGGCCGAACGCATACGCGCCGCCTCGGAAACAGACGCCGCAGTCAACGGACTCATCATCCTGGACGCCCTGGCCCAAAGCGTGGAAATGGGCATCAACCAGAACCTGAAAAAACTCCGCCCCCTGTTTGAAATGTACATGGATCCAGAGTAGTTCATTTTAACGGAGCTGTTAAATCCTGCGCCCAATACACAAAAATGATTTGTAGCTTCAGTGCTTGCCCTGCGTAAAACGCGCTTGGCGCGTTTTTTGGCCCCCACTGGTGGGCTACGCTATCTCAACAGTCGAAATAGAGGCCAATTTTGAATTGTAGTTGCAGGCCCCCGTGCCTGCCCAAAGGCCTTTATTCGCCTGAAATGCCGCCGGTAAAAAGATATTGAGTTTTTGAGAGACGTCCCCAAGAATTATTGAGTTTTTGAGAGACGTCCCCAAGAATTATGATAGGTTCTACAGTAGGACAGTTATTAACAATCTGATTTTATACAAATTATTAATATGAGATTGGATTAGCTCTGAAAATCCTGTTAAATACATTTTACCTTCATATTGACGTATAGGGACATCCTTGCCTATTCGATAAGTTTTGAATTGATTCCATATGATTTAGAAACGTTGAGGGCTACTTATGGCTGTATACCGCAGCCAGGCGGACCAAACCTTCGGCCCATTGGGGGGCGCCTAATGCGTGGATGTGGGTGTAGGTGGCCAGGACGTTCTTGTAGATCATGCCGTCCCTGCCGTTATAAAGGCCTTTGCCGCGAACCATGGAAAATGCCAGGTCCGACTCCTTGCCGTTGAACTCCAAGACGGAGGAATAATGGAATTCGTGGCCCTTTAGCTGCGTGCCCGATTCGTAATAGGGATTGGCTCCGTCCACCTTCACCACGGTGTATCCATGGCCCTGTGGCTTTTTGCTAAGGCCGAAGACGATGGGCAATATCCCGGCCATGGGGTAGCGCTCCCCCTCCAAAACCAGTTCCTTTCCCAAAAACATAAGCCCGCCGCACTCTGCGTAGATGGGCAGTCCTGCCTCGGCAAGGGCTTTGATTTTATCCCTGCCTGCGGCGTTGGCGGCCAGCTCCTTGGCGTGAGTTTCGGGAAATCCTCCGCCTATGTACAAACCGTCCAATTCGGGAATCGGCTCGCCTGAAACCAGGCTGAAGGAAACCACCTCCGCGCCGGCCTCCTCCAAAGCCTCCAGGTTTTCGGGATAATAAAACTGAAAGGCCGAATCCTGAACCACGCCGATCCGGGGCCTGTACCCGTCCAACCTGGGCTTGGGCCTGGCCATGGGCAATTGGTCCGTGCGAGGCACGGGAATCAAAGGGCTTCGTGCGATTTGCCGGACCAAGTCCAGGTCAAGATATTTGGCGGCGATGTTTCCGGCTGCGTCCACGGCCTCGTAGGCCCAGTCGTGTTCCGCCGTGGGGATGAGCCCCATATGCCTTTCGGGAAAATCTTCGGATGTCAGTTTGGGGATAGCCCCAATCACGGATATCCCGGTGAACTTTTCGATGTTTTTTCTGAGCTTGGATTCGTGCCTGGAGCCGGCCACGTTGTTCAGGACCACCGCGCGCAAATCCACGTCCGGGTCGAAATGGGAGCATCCCATGACCAGGGCGGCGATGGTGCGGGTGCTTTTGGTGCAGTCCACAATCAGGATTAACGGAGAAACCAGCAGCTTGGCCAGTTCAGCCGTACTGGTGGAGCCGTCCGGATCTATACTGTCGTACAAGCCCCGGTTTCCTTCAATGATGGAAATGCCGTCTTCCTTGGAGTGGCTGACAAAGGATGCAACTGTGGTGTGGGGATCTACCAGAAAGGCGTCCAGGTTGTGGCACGGCTTGCGTGCAGCAAGGGCGAGCCACCCGGCGTCTATGTAATCCGGTCCCTTTTTAAATGGGATGACATTCTCGCCCGCTTTGGACAAGGCGGCTGCGAGGCCGACGGAAAGTATGGTTTTCCCAGATCCTCCGCGCAGGCCGGATATTGTGATTCTAGGGAGTACCATATTCCCCGGTTCAGTTTAGCGCTTGGGACATGAAAACGGCCTAAGCCTAAGCCGTTTTCATGAATATCCCAGTTGATTAATCTTCGTCTTCAGCGTGAGCTTGTTTGCCGACGCCTTTGAGCCCGATCAGGGTGGTGCTTCCGGAAGACCAGTACTCCAGGGTTCCTTCGGAAACCATGGTGTTGACCAGCTTCTTCACCGTACGAGGTTTTTCTTCCGGGAACATGGCGTAGAAATCTTTCAGATAAAACTTGGATTTTCCTTTTTTACCCTTCAATTTCTCGACAATAGTGTCTCTGGCTGCAACTTCGTCCATTTTATTACCTCTTTAGTTTTCTCCTGAAAGGGCGGCCCAAAGGCCGCCCTCCAGGAAAAGTTGTTCAATATTTTAGAACTTGAACTGAGAGGTCTGGCGCCACGTGTAGTAGGCCGGATCCCTGAAGTCGTCGATCAGGTGATGGGTGAACTCGAGGCCGGTCACGTCGAAGAAACGTTCCCAACCAATGCGCTCGGCCCATTCGCCGAAACGTTCGTACTTGTTGGCGCCAGCAGCATAGGCTTCCACCATGTTCTTGATGCAGTCGGTCGTGGACTCCCAACGCGGTACTTCGTTGGGCAGGAAGGCGACGACGACTTTGGAGAACTTGGGATAGCTGATGCGGTTGGACACCTTGCCGCCGGCCATGATGACGATGCCGTCACCTTCGGTGTCGGCCAGGGGCATGGAGGGACACATGGTGTAGCAGTTGCCGCAGAACATGCAGCGTTCCTGCTTAACGGCGACGGAATTCAGTTTCTTGTCGCCGATTTCCACCTTGGTCGGGCGGATGGCTGCCGTGGGGCATGCGGCCACTGCCAAGGGGATTTCACACATTTTGTCCAGGTACTCATGGTCCAGCATGGGCGGCTTGCGATGGTAGCCCAGGATGGCGATGTCAGAGCAATGCACAGCGCCGCACATGTTCAGGCAGCAAGCCAGGGACACGCGCAGGTGAGCAGGCAGACGCATGGATTTGAAATCGTCAAACAGAACGTCCATGGCCGCCTTCACGGGACCGGAAGCGTCGGTCGCGGGAGTGTGGCAGTGGATCCAGCCCTGGGTATGGACGATGTTGGTAATGCCGGCGCCGGTGCCGCCAACGGGGAACTTGTAAGATCCGCCAGCGAACTTGCGGCTTTCCAGATCGTCGATCAAGGGTTTGACCTTGGCTTCGGCGTCAACCATGAATTCCACGTTGTTACGGGTGGTCCAACGGACGTAGCCGTCGCAGTGTTTGTCGGCGATTTCACAGATTTCACGGATGTGGGTAACGCTCATGAGACGGGCGCCGCCGACACGCACGGTGTAAACTTCGTCGCCGCTTTCGGCCACGTGCTTCAGCACGCCAGCCTGCAGGACTTCATGGTATGCCCATTTGCCCTTGTTGGCCTTGATGACCGGCGGGTAGAATTGTTCAAAGTGTTTAGGACCAATATCAGTGATCCGGTTCTCCATGGGTTTTTCAGGATTATACCCTGAGGATACAAATGCCATTATGGTCACCCCCTATCTCTGATGGTATTTTCTGAATTCATTAACGTCACGCTGCCAGCCGCCGGGAACTTCGTCTTCCTTCCAGAAGATGTAGGGGTTGGAGCGAGGTTCTTTGACGTGTTGCGGAACAGGATCGATACCGACGGCGTCCAGCATTGCCTGGAAGCCCTGGCGTTTGATCAGTTCGCCCAAACGCTCACGGTTCTTGCCTTCTTCCATCCACCAATCCCAGATAGCTTCGATGACTTCGGTGATTTCTTCGTAAGGTTCTTCCACCTTGACGAAGGGAACCAGCAGGGAGCCCATCTGAGCGCCGTCCAGAATAGGAGCCTTGGCGCCAACCAGGATGGACACGCCAGTGTCCAGACCTTTTTTCAGAGCGCGAGGCATGACGTTGATGCAATGCATGCAGCGGGTGCACTCTTTGTCGTTGATTTCCAGCTTGCCGCCTTCGTACTTCATGCAGCCGGTGGGGCACAGGTCGATGACTTCCTTCTGGATGTCAAATGCTCCCCAGTTGCCGTCTTTGTGAGCGCCGGCGTTGGGCGGATATTCGCCGCCAACGTAAGCGGCGACCGCATCCTGATCAATGCGGATGTCGTCGCGCCAGGTTCCGATGAAGGACATGTCGGAACGGGCAATGGAGGCCACGCAGCAGTTGGGGCAGCCGTCAAACTTGAACTTGAACTTGTACGGGAAAGCCGGGCGGTGCAGTTCGTCCTGATACTCATTGGTCAGGAAGTGGCACAGAGCCTGGGTGTCGTAGCAAGCATATTCGCAACGGGCTTCGCCGATGCAGTCGGACGGGGTGCGCAGGTTGGAGCCGGAGCCGCCAAGGTCCTGCCCATGCTTGTGAGTCAGTTCAAAGAAAATTTCCTCGAGCTGCTCGGTGACGGTTCCCAAAAAGACGATGTCGCCCGTGGAACCGTGCATGTTGGTGATGCCGGAGCCGCGGAATTCCCACAGATCGCAAAGATTGCGGAGCCATTCGGTGTTGTAGAACTTACCGGCGGGCTGGTTCACGCGGATGGTGTGAAAGTGAGCAACGCCCGGGAACATTTCGGGCTGGTCGCAGTAACGGCCGATAACGCCGCCGCCGTAACCGAAAACGCCGACGATTCCGCCGTGTTTCCAGTGAGTCCGGCCATGCTTGTAAGAAAGCTCCAGTACGCCGAGAATGTCTTCGCAAACGTCCTGTTTTACCTGAAACTCTACGTTGTTTGCATTCTTGGCCCGGTTTTCAGCCTCCTGCTTGATGTCGGACACAAAGCTAGGCCAGGGCCCGCTTTCCAGTTGGTCCAACAATGGAGTCTCGTGTTTTGCCATGTTTACCTCCAGTTAACAGTTAATTGTGTTTATGGGTCATGCTAAATACTATAAGGGCTTTGGCCTGCCCTTAGACGCCAAAAACGTCACCTCCTCTCCAAAGTCTTTGTATTTATTCTATATATTTAATTTTTTCCAATTCTTATCCTTTTTTAGGTTCAAGTGAAAAATCGTACAAATGGGCAACATTTATAAAAGCACGGCCCCTTTGTCAACAAAAAACGGGCCTCCCGTGCTTTTGGAAAAGGCCTCCACAAGGGCTTGGGCGTGCTCCTCGATATGCGCCAAGAGCAAGGGGCGATCAGGGGCCTGGGAAGAGCTTGCTTCCACAAGCTCCAAACAAAGATTCCTCCATGTTTCCTGGGGCAGTTCCCTGCATATGTCCAAAAGTATGGAATGAAAATCGCCTTTTTCGCCTGATTCCTTTTCCCTGGCTGCCAGGCCCTGAAAAATTCCCCTCACGCAGGGAAAAACCTCTGAGTCCTCCGCCAGAACCAAGTCGCCCACGCCGTCCAAACGATCCAGGCGCATACGCATGGTCAGGTTCGCCAAAAAATACAAAGCTGCTTCCACACGGGATTCCAGGTCAGCGCCTTCTTGGGCTTCGATCATGCCCTCATACTGGCGGACGGTGATCAGGCGTACATCAGTAACGCCGTCTTCCACCTTGACCACAAAATCCCCGGCTGCGTGATGCCAGGGAAAAATCTGCCGGAAATTTTCCGGGTCGTAATAATAGGACAATATGGCCGCTGCTTTCTCATATAATGAAGCAGCTTGGCTTTGATCCAGAAAAAAGTGGCCGCCTTGGTTATCCCAAACAATTACCCCATGCTTGCCGCTGGCAGGGTTGACTGACAAATGAAATTCGCAGTACCCGGCGTACCATTGGCAAAATAACGCCATGGCCTCCGTACTCCCTCCGCCCTCCAGAGGACAGGGGGTGCGGCCGAGCCCGTAAGGCGTGGGGATGAAGGATTGCTTTCTCCCCTTTTGCAGCGCAGATAAGAGGGCGTATTCCCTTTCAGCGGCGGCGCGCCCCGGGTCCGACAAAGCCACATTGGCCGCCAGGACCGCCGTGCCTCTTTCCGTGACAGCCTCCACCCGCGCGGGATGGTAAAAAGCCCCGTGCTTCTCGGCGACGACTCGCCACTCGCGGACATGAGAGACTTCCAGGTCCTCGCCCAACTGGCTCTTTACGCCCGCCATGGGGATTGCAAAGCTGTTTTCCGCCAGCATTTGACCAAGAGCCTGAAAGTAACCGCCAAAGGTCGCATGCCCTTCTGATGCGGAGCTTTGTCCGTCCCGCTTGGAGGGCAGTGAGGTTACCGCCATTTCCGGCGTCAGAGGAAGGACCTCCCCGGGCATGGCTGCGAAAAATAAAATAGGGGCTGCCAAGCTCATATTATCTGTGGGCTTTCAACTCTTCGAGAAGCCCGGGATGCACCTCAAAGCCCAGTTCCAAAGCCTTGTCGCAATGCTCAATGGCCCGGTCGTATTCTTCCCTTTCCAGGTACGCCAAAGCCAGGTTGTTGTGCGCCGGGGCGAAGTTGGGGTTCAGCTCCAACGCCTTTTCCGCGGCGGCGATGCTCTCTTCCACCAGACCCTGCGTATAGTATACGCTGGCTAATGTGGTGTAAGCCTGGATGAAATTCTGGTTGTAGTTGATCGCCTTGCGCAGGTTCCGCACCGCCTCGTCGAAATCGCCTTTTTGAGCCAGGCAAAAGCCGATGTTGGCGAACCCCTCGGCAAACCCCGCCCGCGACTTGATGGACTGCTTGTTCCAATCCAGGCATCCGTCCAGATCCCCGCGGTCCAGGGCGATGCCGCCCAAGGCCACATAGGCTTCAGCCAGGCTGGGGCTGCAGCTGATGGCTTCCTTCAACTCGATTTCCGCTTCATTGAAAAGCCTTTTGCCAAGCAGGCCCATGGCCAGGTTATAGTGGGACTGGCCGCATTCGGGATTCATGTCCACGGCTTGGCGGTATTCCGCAATGTATTGATCGATGTTTTCAAACTCTTTATACTTCGCCATTAGTTAACTCCTTATGGTTTTCTTGCAAGAATATCATGCAGGCCCATTTTGGTTCAGTCATGAGATTTCGGGAGACAAAGCCGTGCTTTTTCGCCTCCAGCTCCATGTCCCCGGCCTCCGCTACCTGAATTCCCGAAACAATCAACCAGCCCGGTTCAATCAGCGCCTGAGTGAAAACAGGCATGGCTTCCACCAAGGTGGGAAACCGCAGGTTGGCCAGGATCAGGGAATATCGGCCTGGTATTTCCGGTATGGGAATATCCTCTACGCGGACCCTGTTTTCCAGTCCGTTCAATAAAGCGTTCTCCCGGGTTTCAAACAATGCACACGGGTCAATGTCCGTGCAAAGGGCGTTTTCCATGCCCAGCTTTAACGCGGAAAGGGCCAGCACTCCGGTTCCGGTCCCTGCATCCAGCACGCTGCCTTGAGGGCGCAACGGATTGTCCGGCGACAAGACCTGTTCTATGGCTTTGACCGCCATACGGGTTGTGGGGTGCCTGCCGGACCCGAATGAAGCGCCCTGTTTCATGACTAACGGAACATCTTCATCGCTTCCCCTATAAATCTGCCCCGGAGGAACAGCTATAATTTTGAAGCCCAGGCGCGACGCCCCGCTGAAGTTCTCCTCTAAAAACGAGGTTCCCAACTCGTAGGTGTACATGAGCCTGCCCTGCTCCATCAAAGCCCGGACAGTTTTACGGATCTCGCGCCTGGTCCAGGATGCGCCGGCGACCGTAGCGTCCTTCTCCAACTCAGGCTGGGGAATGCGCATGGACCGAGCCACTCGCTCCATTATCCATTCGCTCATGCCCTGGCTAGTCGTCTGTATGACCTTCACGCGTTAGAAGCTCCTGGTACCACACGGCGAACTCAAACATGCCTTTGATGCGTTCCTCTTCGTTCACGATGCCAAGGGCCATTTCCAGGGCGCCTCCGGAATACGCATTATTGTGAACGCCGTCAGGCCGCGTCTGCAAAAACTCCCTGACCAACTGCTGGGTCGTGCGCTTGGATTTATCCTTACGGATGTCTATGGGATCCTTGGGCTCCTGGAAGGGATCCCACTTCTCATAGGTCATTTTTTTGAGGACGCCTTTTTTACGCCTTTCGGACATGGCGTTCCAGATAGCGAGTTTGCGTTCCTCTTCCTGTTCGGGAGTCAGGTTGCTCATGGGCTTATTCCTTCTCCTCTTTTTCCTCTTTAATGCCCAGGTACTCCTTATTGTACTCGGTCAACAAGGCCATGGACAACGGCACCAGCATGTCCGCCATGCCCACATACTTGGTGGGAATGCCCGCCACAATCTTTTGGCTTAGCTGGTACAGCATGGCGTTCAAGGAGTCCAGGTTCACCGTGGGATAGGCACGGCCTTCCTCAAATCCGGACTCGCCGCACGTGTGCCCCTTGCCGCCGATGGCCGTGGGAATGCCGTACAGCCGGCATGTTATGGGCCGTTTGTCGTACAAGACGCATTTTTCCTCATCGTCCAAAAGAGGGCATCGCACCCGCTCCCACGCAACGCGGGACAAAATCTCGTCCGTCTGCTTACCCTTTTTGGTGGCCTGGTAGGCTTCCTTTTTGATCATATGGATTTTACGGTCGGCCCGGTCCGCCCTTTCCAGCAGCCTGTCCTTTTCCTTGCCTTCAAAGCGTTGGTTGAAATGATGATTGATGTACAACGCTTCCACCAGACTCAAATCAAACAAAGCGTAACAGCAATCCGAGCAACCAGGCTTGCACTTGACGCAGTCGGAGTGAGCCTCTTCCACGGTCTTGAAGGCTTTGTCCACGCCTTCCACTACTTTTTCATATTCTTCAAATATTTTTGAATGATCCAGTTCCATCGTTGCGACTCCATAAATAAGTTGACGGGCCAATCTGATTGGAAGCCCGGTTTCGGTTAAACCGAATTTTTAATTATGCCCGCAATGTAACACATCGTCAAGGACTTCCAGACAGAGGCGGGCGATTGCCTTGCCCCAAGCCCCCAAACCCCAAGCCGGATCGGAGCTGCAGCGCAGCATGATGGGGGGTAAAACCTTTCCTCCCCCCTGCCCGGGGCGGCCCCGTGCGAAGAAACCGGACAATGCGGTTTGGAGCCCAAAATTTATTTTTACTAAAAAATTTACAATAATATTATTTAAACTTAATTTCGCCCTTACCTATATTTATACCTATATAAACGTTTGACACAAGCCTTCGGGTCTGCTACTCACTGTCCCGTCGCGACTCCCGCGCGCCCTTGAGTGATACGTGTTTAGAGCGATCAAGGGAAAAAAAACGCAATTTATCCGACGTGGCGTATTGGTGACCCGGTGGCGAAACTCTTTAATTTCAAAGACAATAAACCATGGGCCCAGGATATGACCATTGTCATGCAGTTGGGCCTGACCATGGCCGGCTGCATAGCCTTCTGCTTCTGGGCCGGTTATGAACTGGACAAATGGTTGGGGACCAGGGGGGTCTTCATCACAATCGGAACTTTGTTGGGAGTGGCTGGCGGAGCGAATGTCTGCTATCGCGCGATAATGGATTTAACCCGGGATTCCGGGAAAGGGGACAAGGGCGAAAAATCGCCCGAAGACAAACAGGATGGAACAGGTTAACGAGCTGCGGAGGCGTTATTGCCCCAGGGCGCTGGCTCTGGCGGTCATGGCAGGCGCCATCCTGATTGTGCTGGACATGAAGCCCATCGGTAAGGGGATCATCTTAGGGACTTTATTCAGCATCCTCAATTTTCTCATTATGAGCCAGGCCTTGCCAATGGCTGTTGTGCAAGGCAGAAAAGGCAGCATGCTTCGCAGCTTGGGGTCCGTTCTGGTCCGGTTTGTGTTAATGGCCGGGGCCCTGTTTGTAGGCGCGAAATATGATGCCTATAATTTTTTCGCCGTGGCGGGGGGGCTGTTCGCCGTTCAATTGGTTATTTTGGCGGATCATTTGCTCAAGGCGCTGCGGAGGCAAATCTGAATTTTTCAGTGTTGAATTTGGGTGCGAGCCGTGATAGGGATGCGCGCCCTTGGGGAAAATTTGACGTAAATAAATAAAGACGGGTTTCGAGATTATGGATGAACTTGGGAGAATACATCAGTTGCTTGTGCCGCTGACGGATGGTTATACAATGACCTTCAATTTGGAAGTCATTCTCATGACCTGGATCGTCATCGGCATTTTGCTTTTATTCGGGTTCCTGGCCGTGAAAAAGCGCGGCGTGATTCCCAACCCCATGCAGGTGGTGGGCGAGCTTTTCGTCAAAAACCTGTATGATCTTGCGGACGACGCCTTGGAAGAGGAATTGGGTAAAAAGTACGGCCCCATGATTTGTGCGCTGTTCCTTTTTCTGTGGATGAGCAACATGCTGGGCGTTTTGCCGCCCTTGGGCTTCATTCCGGAGTTTTCCGAGCCCACCAAAGATTTGAACACGCCGTTGGGGTTGGGCCTTCTGGGCTTTTTCATCGCTCACGCCGCGGGCATCAAGGAAAAGGGCATCAAGGACTACCTCAAGGTGTACATCGAACCCTTCGCTTTCATGCTGCCTCTCAATCTGATTGGCGAACTGGCCAAGGTGGTTTCCATCTCCTTCCGTCTGTTCGGTAACATCATGGGCGGCTCCATCATCATCCTGGTGGTTTCCCACCTTACGTACTCCATACTGCTTCCCCCGGCCTTGTTCGGCTTCTTTGGGATCTTTGTGGGCACCATCCAGGCTTTTGTGTTCACCATGCTGACCACGGTCTATATTTCTGTTCAGGTGAAATAGTTATGAATGATATTGTGATGTGGGCCGAAGTGGCCGCGTTTATTGGAGGCGGGTTAGCGATGGGCTTTGGAGCTATTGGCGCTGCAGTCGGCGAAGGGTACGCTGCAGCCAACGCCAACGCCGCTATCTCACGGAATCCGGAAGTAAGCGGAGACGTTTTCAAGACCATGCTGGTGGGCCAGGCGGTTGCCGAGTCTGCGGCTATTTTCGCCCTGGTTGTGGCCATGCTGCTGGTCTTTGCCAAGGTGGATGACACCGCAACCTGGATGACGGTGACCGTGTTTTTGTCCTCGGGCCTTTGCATGGGCCTGGGCGCCATCGGCTCCGGCATCGGTTCCGGTTTTCCTGCAGGCGCCGCCTGTGAGGGCACCGCTCGTCAGCCTGCAATGGGCGGTAGACTGGTGACCAACATGCTCATCGGCTCCGCCGTGTGTCAGACCCCGGCGATCTTCGCCCTGGTGGTCTCCTTTATTCTCATGTTCACCAATTTTTCCGACAGGCCGGTCAACCCCACGTGGGCAGCCATCTTGGGCGCAGGCCTTGCTTCGGGATTGGGCGCCATTGGCTCCGGCCTCGGCGGCGGGCTTGTGGCTCAGGCAAGCTGCGAGGGCGTTGCCCGTAAGCCGGAAGCCGCAGGCACCCTGACCAACGTCATGCTGCTGGGCCAGGCGGTTACTCAAACCACGGCCATTTACGGCATGCTGGTCTCTTTTATCCTCATGTTTAAAGCCTTCGATCCCGCAGGCACGACTTTGGCTCCGGCCATGGCTCTGCTCTCCGCAGGAATCTGCATGGGCATCGGCGCTATCGGGCCGGGCGTAGGCGAAGGTTTTGCAGCACAGAGCGCAGTGGGTTGGATTGCAAGGAACGAAAACGCCACGGCGGAACTGACCCGCACCATGCTGGTGGGGCAGGCCGTTGCAGAGTCCACGGGCATCTACGCCCTGGTGGTGGCGTTGGTACTGATATTTGTTGTGTAAAATATAATTTCTTTTTCTCAGGAGGTAGGCAAATGGCAATCGAAGGTGCAGACATCATCAAAGCGGCAGGTCTTTTGGGCGCAGGCATTTCCATGGGTTTGGGAGCTATCGGGCCCGGTGTCGGTGAAGGTATGGCGGCAGCCAAGGCTTGTGAAGCGATTGGACGCAACCCCAAGGAAGCCGGTCTGTTGACCCGCACCATGCTGGTCGGCCAGGCTGTTTCCGAGTCCACGGGCATCTATTCTCTGGTTATCGCGCTCCTTTTGCTCTTTGTGGTCTAATACGGGGAAGAATTCATGGAAGTTGTCAGCAATATCGCCTTAATCAGCATCAACGAGACGTTGGTCGTCCAGGTGATTTCTTTCCTGATCTTCCTTTTTATCGCCAAAAAGTTCATTTTTACTCCCCTGCAGGATTCCATGGGTGAAAGGGACTCCCAAATCAAGGGCGCCCAAAACGACATCGCCCAGGTTAAGCAGGAAATGGACGCCATGGCTGCAGAACTTGCCAAGCACGAGGCTGACGCCAAAAGCAAAGCTTTGTCCTTGAAAAATGAATTGGAAGATGAAGGCAAAAAAGAAGCCCTGGACATCGTAAACGCCGCTCGGAAAGATATTGAAGGCTTGCGCGCTGAAGCCGCCGCCCATGTGGACGACCAAATCGCCCAAGCCCGTCAGTTCTTTCAGGCTGAATCCGAGGCGCTAAGCATAAGCATTATGGAAAGCATGCTGGGTAGAAAGGTTTCTTGATAGAAGCCGCCTTCCCGGCCCTTCCAGGTATAATGACGGATTTGACGGGCCCTAACTGATCCGAGTCCTATGGTCCTCGGTCCCTACAGCATCATGGGGAGGACGGCATCCAATAGGACCAAGGCCCACAAATATTGGAGAGGCTGATGAAACATTCGGCGCAAAAGATCGGGTTGTTCGCAGGCGTGCTGTTCATGTTTTTCGCCGCGAACGCCTTTGCAGCGGAAACTCAGAGCTGGAGGCCTACCTACGACTTTGTCATGCGGTGGGTCAACTTTGCTATCATGGCGTTTTTATTCTTTAAATTCGCCTGGGGGCCCCTAACCCGCTGGCTGCGGGGGCAGGGCGATGAAGTGGCCGCCCAAATCAAGGATATGGAAGAAAAAAAGCAAGCGATCCTGGAAAAAATGGCCGAAACCAAGGAACAGATCCAAAAGCGCTCCCAGTACCTGGAAGAACTTATGGCCAGAACCACGGAAAATGCCAAGATGGAAAAAGAGCAGATTGTGGAACAGGCCAAGGCCGAAGGCGCTCTCATGATCCAGCTTGCCAAGGAGCGGGCCGATTACCAGATCACGGCCGCCAGAAAGCAATTCCGCGCGGAGCTTATTGACGAAGCGGTGGAACTGGCGTCCCAAAAACTGCCGGGGATCATTTCCTCTGACGACGAAAGCCAGATCCAGACGGACTATCTGGAAAAAGCCCTGCAGTAAGCCGCCCTCCGAAAGGCGGACAGGATAGGGCATTTCCTGCTAAAAATGACTTTAAGGCCCCACCCATAATTGTGGGTAGGGCCTTTTTTCATTCCATCCTTAAACCACGTCCGTGTCCCCCAAGGTCAAATGCCACCTTAAAGGATCCATCCATGATTTTGCGTCCCCCCCCTCAAAGCGGCCTGCAAGATGGAACACCTTGGGCGCCGCCGCTCTGGGAACAGGATAAAATCCCAACCGGGACGCCAACCCATTCCTACTAATGGGAAACATGGCCGTAAGCATAAAACACCCAAGCGAAGCCGCGCGGAACTTGGCGGCTTTTACAGCCTGTTCCATGACCTTAATAGAATCCAAAGGGAAGCAATCCGCCAGTACGCACACTTTAAGCCCGGCAACATGCTGAACCCGGAGCGTGTAATAGCCTTGCAAGCGACCTGCGTTAAACAGCCCGAAAACCTTGTAGCCAAAGTCGGGCAAGTCCAGGTACCGCCACTGCAAGTAGGCTCTGTCTCTGACCTGTATGACTCCGTCCCGCGGCTTATGGGCCTCCCAAAGCGCGTCAAACTGGGGACTAATCCTTTCCATGGGGACGTCCTCCCAACCTGAGGCCAGTCTTGGGGATGAGTAGACCTTAAGCAGAGCGGAAAAAGAGGTGAATCCAACCCGGGCTAGCAGATCCCCGACGCGGCGCCACCCTAAGCTCCTGATAAATCCGGGCATGGAGTTTTTGTTGGGAAAACCCCAAACCGCGCCTATTCCGTGCTCCGACTCCATATGCGCATAAACCTGGCGGGCAAGGCTTGTAAAGACTCTCCGCCCCTGGCAGCGGGGATGCACCATGGTATCGCAGGAATACCCGCAGAGGGTCTCTACGCCGTCCACAAGCATTCTAACGGGTATGGCGGCGTATTGCCCTACAATCCTGCCCTGATCCTCTGCAAGCATGATAAAGCCCCGCCCGGCGGGGTTATTCAGGAATTGCCATTTCCAGGCGTTGAGCCGGGCGCGGACAGGGTCCACCTGGCCGAAAACCGCCCTTCGAAGAGCCAGGATGCCGTGCTCGTCGCCGGCTTTATAGGATTTTGCCTGCCAGGTCATAGGCGCCTCTTAGGAGGTAAAAACTGGCTCACAAGGGGGTTTTAGGCCAAGTATTACTTAAAAAGCATGTTTTGTGAATTTTTTAACATGTCCCCTAACACATTAAAAATTGGCCGGGGGCGTAAATAAAATTTCCAATAGGCCTGGTGCAGCATTCTTTTGAGCTTTTCCAGGTCATGATCGAAAAAATTGTAGTGCGGATACTGATGGGCGGGGAAATTTTCCGGATTCAGGCCGCAATTGTCGGCCAAGGCCGTTCCGGGAAAGGGCACGATCAAATGAAAAGCCGCATAATCGGGATCAAGATTTAAGGCTAACTTAATGGTGGCCTCCATTTCGTAGTCATGTTCGCCCGGAAAGCCGAAATTCATGAATAAAGCCGTCCTTATCCCGAATGATTTACAGAGCCGGACCGCCTTGTAGCAGTCTTTAACCAGTATCCCTTTGCCTGTTTGCTTTAAAATCCGGTCCGTCCCGGCTTCCACGCCAAAATGGATGAGGCTGCATCCGGCCTGAGCCATGGCTTGGGCGACCTCCTCGTCCATGTCCGTAACCCGGGTCTGGCAGCACCAGTTCAAGATTAGTCCGCGATCCTGCAGGCCCTTGCAAAATTCGAGGACGAACCTTTTGTTGATCGCAAATTCCAGATCCATAAAGTATACATTTTTTAGCCCTATTTTCCGGACCGCCCATTCGGTTTCATCCAGAAAACGATCCACGCTTTTACGGCGAACCCGGCGCCCGTACATTCCCATATAGCAGAAATTGCACTTTCCGGGGCACCCCCGGGACGCCTCCAGAATCCCAAAGGATTTTCCCATGACGGGAAAATAATGGTAGGCCTTCATGTCCAGCAAATGAAAAGCGGGGTAGGGCAGGGCGTCCATATTCTTGATAAAGCCTCCGGCCGGAGACTTTTTAAGGCGCCCCTGCTCCAGCCAGGCCAGTCCGGGAATCTGTTCCAAATCGTTCGGATTTTCAGCGCACGCAATGTCCAGCATGGTTTGTTCCGGCTCTCCCAAAATTGCGGCCCTGGCCCCGGACTCCCTTAAAATAGCCTCAGGCCGTTCCGTAACGTGAGAACCCAGGATGAACAGTTTGTCTTTGCTGATATGTCTAAGCGTATCAAAGAAAAAGCGGATGTCCAGGGACGGGCATTGCCAGCGGTCGTATGGAGTGGACGTGACGAACACCCTGTCGTATTTTTCAGCCAATAGGCCGATTTTTTCCGGTGAATGGCCCTTAACCTGGTTGTCAATGATGCGTACCTCCAGGCCTTGCCGCTCCATCATGGCTGCGGCCAGAGCAAGGGATAAGGGGGGCCACAAGCGTTTGAACTGGCGTTGCTTCTGGTTTTGTATCCCGGTCCAGTTGGGATTGATCAGCAGGATGCGTTTAGGGTCCATTAGGCCGCCTCCCTGAAAGAGGCCACGCTGACCCCCATTTGATCAAGAGACTGTTTAAGGGCCGGGTCAGTGCACAGGTCCGCGTCATTTTTCCAGGAATAGCCCCAATGGGCGTATTTTTTCGCCGTGTACTCATCCCCGATTCCGGGATGGAGCATGATTTCCAGCGATTTAAACGCGGAAAAACATTTTAGGGACGACAGGACCGCCTCCACCGTCATGCGGCCTCCGGCGTTAAGAAATCCTGTGCAGGGAATAACCGGCAAATTCTTGGGGATGCGGGGCTTTACATAAAGCATGCTCCACGAATTGAGCATGGTCCATTGCAGCCGCCTTTTTAGACCAGTTCCTTTTCGCATTTGCTCCTTCACCAGGGTGCGCATGAAGGGGATTTTGTATTTTTTTTGAATATCCAGGCATAGCGGAAATACGCCGGGCAGCAGATGCACAAATTGATGGCTGTCCATGTGGCTGGGCTTTACGCCTGCGTCCAAAATCTTTTCCACCTGGGCGCACAACTCCCTTTTGGCGTGACCCAGATCAAATCTTTGGGTTGCCAGCGCCATGGTCAGGTCGTGGCGGGAAGGCATGCATTCCCCGGAAAAATAACCGGGGCCGGGCAAAAGAGGCTTTTCGTCCGTCAGCGTCAAATGCACGCCGAGGTCAAGGCCTTTATGGTCCGAGGCGGATTGCACGGCGTGGTCAAAAGCCTCTCCCGACGCGATTAGGGAAGCCGCTCTGAGCAGGCCCTTGGAATAGGCCTGAACAATCCCCTGGTTTACTCCCTGGGTAAGCCCGAAATCGTCTCCGTGAAATATAAGATGCATGGCTGCCTATATGGATTGCAAAACGCTATTGAGCGGAAAAATTGTATTCCTTGGCCTTTTTTCTGAGCACGCGCCCCAACTCCCCCTGCCTGGATTCCAAACCGGGTATGGCGATTACATGCTTGGCGCCATCCTTTTCTTTTAAAACCAAGGCGAAGTCTTCCTCTTCCCCCTGATATTCTATGGACTCGACAGCACGAAAGCGCACCCGGCGCTTGTCTTTGGGGCCGGTGCGCCACTTGATGGAATCGATGTCCACCAATAAAGACGGCGCCCTGCGGCGGGTCCGTTCATAAAGCCAGCCGGTCAAGGCATATAGGATCAATGGAAAAAGCACAATAAGGGCGAATACGCCGTTTTGAAGGCAATAGACCAAGCCTAGCATAAAAAGCATGGAGTCCAAGGTGAACAAAAACAACCATAACCCAGGATTGCTGTATAGGTGCCTGAACTCTACAACTCGAATTTTCATGGGCCGCCTCCTGTCGAGGAAGGCTTTTTAGATAACCATTTCACCCTTTGTTTAACTCCCAGGAGCGTGTTCTCATTTTTTTTTGCATCCTGGCCAGCAAATTGTACAGGCCATGGGGCGTCTTTATCTGCTTGCCGAATATGCTGATGTTCATGAATTCTATAACAAACCCGCACTGCTCCTTGGCGTCCATGTACGCAAACTCCACCCGGACCGGTTTGGAAGCTATTCGACCCCGGACCCACAAAGGGCAGCCGGCTTCTGTCAGTTTCTCCGAGGCTGCATCCACGTCGGGAACCATGAACCCCAGGTGGTGGACGGTCATGCGGCCCTGGGGGTCAAGGGCCTGCCTGTAAAAATTTGACCCTTCTCCAGGTTCAAGCAACTCCAGTTCCTTGCCCTGGTACGTCGAAACCCCAATCCGTCCCTTAAAATCCCGGTCCTTGCCGTTTTCCGTCCACATTTGAACAGGGCCGCCGGCGATGAAAAAAGCTTGCAGCCCCTTTTGCTCCAAACGCCTGGAGGCCGTCTCGGCGTTGGCCGTCACAACGCCCAACTGATCCACGGGCCCCAGACCGGCTTCCTGCAGAAAAGGCCGCCCCAAGGAATTAACGGCTTTGGCAAAATCGTCATGGACGAGAAGATCATCCAGGTAAACCATACCCTCCCCCCGTTACACTTTCCAATTGTCAAAAAGATCGTCTGCCTACTTAATACAAGGCTATCCAAGGGGGAATCAAGGCAAATTTCAGACAATGGGGCGTCGTTTGGAGAAAATTAGGCGATCCCTCGTGAATTTGAGGAAAAAACAGAAGCCGCCCTGGGATGTTGGCGCCTTTTTCGGTGATTTTTATCCGGTATTTCAGGAATGCGTCCTGAAATACCGGAAAAGCAACATACCAAAGTATGCCGCTCGGTATAAATATTTGGAAATGTGTATTTTTCCGATCGTGTAAAATCCTCCACGAAAAGCAAGCAAGTCAAAAAAGAGCGAAAGCTCGCCTGCATTTTCGGTCTGTCAAAAAGGATCGATTTTGGAGGAATCGCCCCAAGGGGTTGATATCAAACATTATAGCAAAACAAAAAAAGCCGCTCCGGATCGGAGCGGCTTATTCTCTTTTTGTCCTGAATTTCAGGATAAAAAAGGAGGGTGACGGGGCGAGGGTCCCTGCAATGTCTTTTCAGGGAGGGTGGAGGGGGGGGGTACACTGAAAACACAGTAGCATCTGGACCCTCATCAAACCGGTTGCCCTGACTGGAGGCCTTGGATCCAGTCGGGTGGGCGGTCGGTTCTTGCCCGCGTCGCCATCTGACGTCTATAGTAAGCACATTTTGTGCCATTTGCAACAAAAAAATATATGAAATATTTCACAAGCTCCTAAGCCCACGCCATAGGCGGGTGGATGGAGCCCGGGGCCTGCGCCGGCTCTATGCGCTTACTACCTGCAAACCGCTTGATTTTCCAAGGGTGTCAATAATCTACCGCTTTCGTAAAAATCATGACGCCTCTTTTGTAAGCCGGGTGGAGCGCTCCTAAACCTCCGGCGCGCAGCCTCCCTGTCAAGCGATTGCATAGCAAAAGGCCCATTCAAGACGAGCAAAGGGCCCTTTGGCAATGACAAAATTGTATTTCCTGGTCTGCAAAACCGACACTTTTGTATGCCGGCCGTACTGCTCAAGCGAAAGAATCAGTGTCCGCCGCGCTTGGAAGCCTTCAACGGGTTGATCTTCACGCCTTCCTTGGTCTCGCGAGCCACATGGGTCGCCAGGTTGCAGTTGCCGTTCTTCCATTTGATGGCGGGCTCAGGGCAGGCCGTGCAGTACCAGCCGCTCTCCAGCTCCATCACGCGGGTGCAGCCTGTGCACTGTTCAACGAGAGTAAAACAGGCGCCGCCATTGTAAGAGCAGCCTTTTTTGGTCATGAAAGGACATTCTTGGCCTTTTTTGATTGTGGTGCAAAGCATAGGTGAAATTCCCCCTTGCAATTAAATTTTGTTTCACCCTAATCATTTAGGGCTTTTAACGTAATCGGACAAAAGAAAAGCCAGCTTTAAGCCAAAAAGCCGGCGACTATTTCATTGGCGCGAAAAAAAAGAGCGCTTCGTACTTCTGCCTGCGCCCTTTTAGTCGCGTAACAAAAGAAACCTAATATAGAGCCGGCCCGGCCCTGTGTCAAGGAAAAATGCAAGACCGCGGATTTCATCAATAGCCGTCAAAAAACCGTCAGCTTGCCAAAGGCCGCCGGCGCCTGCTTCACTGGGCCGCTTTGGCCAGATATATCTTAAACCACAATTCCGTATTTTTTTGAGAAAACATTCCGGGACCGCCTTTCCCCCCGCCGGGGCCGCCCCCCCTTCCGCCTCCTGAGCCGCCAGGGCCGCCGCCCATGGCGCTCAATGCGCCGGGGGGGCCGCCGCCCCGGCCTGAGCCTCCGCCTTGGGTGGATGTCAGCACGCCCATGCCGAGGGGGCCTTCAATATCGCCGCCCCCTAAATGCTGCAGGCTGATGCGCGCTTCATACACAAACAGGTCGCAGGTGCGTCCGATGCAAACCCGGATGTCCTCCAGGGCGTCGGCGTCCTCCACCTCCAGCAGGCGCTCCTGGTCCTCTTCCGGCCCCAGGATTTGCACCTCGCCCGGCATAAATGGCTGAGGCTCCCGGCTGCCTAAGTCATCATTGCGGGGCCGCTCCATGGCGCCTGGCATACGGTCCATGCCTCCTTCCGGCCCGCCTCTCATACCCCGGCGGACGCCCATGGCGCCCACCGGATAGCGAACGCCGAACTCCTGGTCCTCGCCTCCGTCCAGGTCGAACCATAAAGCCAGGCCCGAACGCATAGCCTGTTGGGCGAAGTTCCGGTTTCGCGAAGAAACCCGCACGTACAAATACTGGTCGTTATTGTAGGCGCCCACCATAATCCGGCTGTCTTCGTCATAATATAAAAGGCATTCCCTCCAATCGTCGTCACGGCCGTCAATGGCCAGGCTTCCGTCCAGCCATTTGCTGTGAAGCTCAGGCCGGGCGCATCCCAAAACGCCCATGGCCAGGATCAGGCAAAAAAGCAAGCAAGGTTTTTTCATGATTGAATATCCGCGAGTCAAGGTTTTCGTGAGGCCCGAAAGGGCCGTTTCCGCCTTGGTATTGGGTCGCGGACAAACAGGATGGGGTTACAAACTTGTATTTTTCCCTTAGCCGTCAGGGAAGGCCGGCCAGCTTTTTCAGAATTATGATGGCTTCCTCCACGCCGGTTCTTCCGTCGCCGTCCATGTCGTAGAGGGGAAAGTTTCCCACGCCTCTCGCCCCGGCCTGGACTTGCAGGCAGAACAGAGCGTCTTTCAAGGTCAGAACCCCGTCCTGATCCGTATCTCCGGGCCAGGGCGCCGTATAAACGGTGGGGTCGGTTCCCGAAAGAAACTCCTCCAGGTTGGTTAAACTGTCTCCGTCCGGGTTTTCCTGGCTGTCGTCATACATGGGATCCAGGCCGTAAGTCACTTCCCAGCCGTCCTCCATCAGGTCGCCTTCCGAGTCCTTGACTTTGGGGTCGGTCAAGTAACGATATTCGTCGGCGTCGTTCAGGCCGTCCTGGTCCTGGTCGCCGGTTCCGTTGGAAACCCCCAGAGCGCCGAAATGCTCCCGTTCATAACTGTCAAAAAGCAGGTCCTTGTCCGAATCCTCGCTGACGGGCATGTCCAGGAGCACACTCAAGTCCGCCACCCGAACGGTGCGGGTGACGGGAAAGGCCAGCCCCCCGCCGGTAAAGGTCACATCATACCTGCCGGAGGCGAGGATGGGCACGGCGAACCCGCCGCTGGGAGGCGTCACTGCATAATAAGACCCCCCGACAGGGGTGACGGTGACATTTCCCCCTATGCCTTCCCCGGAGTCGTAATAATCGTTGCCGTTTAGATCCTCCCAGAGCGTCCCCACCAAAAAGCGGTTGTAGTGATCCGCGGGATCCGTGTAGGCCCGGGCGAAATTTTCAGTCACAACAAGAGGGCCTACGTTAGGAAGAGAATTATTATGAGGAACCACCGCAATGCCTATGTTGTACATGTCGCCGGCTATAAAATTATCGTAAGACGTTTTGATGGACATGGTGTTGTACCGGTGCCCCGGCGGAACCTGCATGCCGCCCTCTCCATACCCCCAGTCGATATTAAATCCCGCATGGCAGTGTATGCCGCTTCTCGCATAGGCGTAAACGCTCATACCCACCCTGTTCCACACAAAACCGGAGGCGTCAATACGAGTCAACTGGCCGGTGTGGGTTTGGTCGTTGATTGAAATCATGTAAAGGCTATGAGCGTACGCCGCGCTGTATAAACGATTGTCAAAGGCCCCGGGAGGTTGGGCTGGCAGGGCGTCAAACTGCTCCTGCATCAAATCAAAGTCCACCCCAAAATAGTTTGTATCGTAAGAAACATCCGAATCGTCCAGATTCGCCAAAAAATAGCCTTCCTGGGAAGGATTGGACCGGGCGCGGTTCAACAGCCACAGTTGCTGCTGTTCCAATCCGTTGGGATGCGCGTCGTCTGCTGTTTTATGGTAGGTCCACTCCACCGGGACCCCTTTAAAATCCCTGGGGTGGTCAATAACCGGCGAAGCCTCCCCTCGTTCATAGACAGGTGGATTCTCTTCGGGGGATTCATGCGCTGACGCGGAGGATGGGCGCAATGCCAAAAGGGTGACGGCCGTCGTCAAAAGCATTAGGCGCCATGCTGCTTGGAATATGTTTTTAGGGCATCCCATGGCGTAATATCCTTAATCGATATTATTAAGGATATTTCAAGCAACATTTGTTCCAACTACACCGTTCGTTTATTCCTCGGGCCTGTATAGGGGAAGCGACACCGTAAAGGTGGTCCCCTCTCCAGGCTCGCTATGAACCTTGATGTCGCCCCCGTGGTCCCGGATGAACCCGTAGCACACGGACAACCCCAGGCCCACGCCCTGGACGCTGCCTTTGGTGGTGAAAAAGGTGTCGAATATCTTGCTGAGATTTTCCTCGGGGATGCCCACGCCCGTATCGGCCAGGTCAATATAAATAAAATCCCCCTGGGCCCGGCTGGTTATGGTGAAGGTCCCGCCTTCCTGCATGGCGTCTCGTGCGTTGGCGATTACGTTCAAGAACACCTGGCGCAATTGATTCTTGGAGGCCATGACAGGCTCCAGCCCCTCGGTCAGATCGCGAACCACCTTGACGTCGTTTTCCTGCAATTGCCTTTCGTGCAATAAAAGCAATTCCTCCAAAATGGTGTTGATGTCCGTGATCTGGCGCTCCTCCTGGTCCGGCTTGGAGAAGCTGAGCATCTTTTTCAGCATTTCGGAAATCCGCACCGTCTCGGATAAAGCCATGTCCAGGATTTTGCGCCGCTTGGACGTCTCGGGAATTTCCGTCTTAAGCAGTTCCAGGGTGTTCATTATGCCGAACAAGGGGTTGTTCAATTCGTGAGCCAGTTGGCTGGTGAGTTTGCCCATGGCGGCCAGCTTCTCCGATTGCAAAAGTTGATCTTTGACGCTGTTCAGCTTTTGCTCCATGCTGGCCCGCTCCCGCATGTCCACCATAATGCCTACGGACGCCATTTCCCTGCCCTGGGCGTCGTAGATGATCGCCGCCGACATGTTGGCCTCAATAAACTCCCCCGCCCGGGTTCTGGCGAGCAACGGATACGACCTTACTAATCCGCGGCCTCCGTGCTCCTGGGACCGCATCATCTTCATAACCCTTCTGGCCATGCCTTCCGGGTACACGTCCACAATGTTCATGCGTCCGATAACGTCATGGGCCTTGTAGCCCAAAAGCTCCTCAGCCCCCCGGTTCCAGATCAGGATCTCGCCTTTCATATCCGCTGCCATAATGGCGTTGGGCGAGCTTTGGATCACCTTGTCGAAAAAGTCGTGGGCTTCCTGGACCTCCCTTTCCATGAGTTTGCGTTGGGACTGGTCTACGATTATCCCTTCGTATCCCAAAACCTCGCCATAATCGTCGTAACGCACATGGCCTGCAATAATCACCGAAACCGGCTTGCCGTCCCGGGTCTTGAAATCCACTGCATAATTGGAGACCATGCCGGATTTTTCGATCATTTCCATGAACTTGTCCCGGTCTTCGGCGTTTAAATAGACGTCCCTGGCTATGTCCATGGCCAGAAACTCTTCCTTGCTGTCGTAATTCAGCATCTTCAGCAAAGCCGGATTGGCGTCCAAAAAGTTTCCCTCTTTGGAGCTGACATAGACCCCGCAGGGAACCTGATCGAACAGCCTTTCGTAATCCTGCTTGTGGGAGCGGATTCTGCGCTCCTGCTGCTTGGACCGGGTGACGTCCCGGAATATGCTCATTTTGGAGGTGGTCTGGTCCGCGTTGGTAAGGGGCAGTTCGGTGATGCGAAACACCTTGCCCACCCCTTCCAGGTCCATCTCATACTGGACCGTGGCCTGCTCTTCAAACACCTCGCGGGCGCGGCACCAGGAGCACGGCGCCTGGGATTGAATAAGCATCTCATGGCATTTTTTGCCCGTATGGTCCCCGAAAATGCGAATCATGGCTTCGTTCATAAACTCCACCGTGTAGTCCGCATTGACCACGTAAACTCCGTCCTGCATAGCGTGTAAAATGGAAATCAAACGAGGAGTCTCCCTATTTTCCATGGCGCACCTCAATCCGGTTAATCTGTTTATTAACAGGATTCCCGATTGCTCCCAAATAAGTCAAGCAAAACCCGGTCCATTTTATTCCGAATTTGCAGTTTTATCCGAAATAATGATATGGTTTTTTCGCCCATCCCGAAAACCCAAACCACCGGTCTTGGAAGGAATTCGCCATGAAACGCCTGTTTTCCCTGTTTTTTACTTTGATATTCGTTCTGACCGCCTATTTTCTGTTTTGGCCGGTCCCCGTGGACCCGGCGGCGTGGCAGGCCCCGGAGGACCTGGGCTACACCGGGCCGTTTTCCGCCAACAACAAACTTGCGGGCCTGGAATTCGTGAACATAGGTCCCGGAACCGGGCCCGAAGCCGTGGCCGTGGATGCGGAGGGCCGCATTTACACGGGAACGGCCCAGGGCTGGATTGTGCGTCTGGACAAGGACGGCAAGAATCCCCAAAATTGGGTCAATACCGCCGGCAGGCCCTTGGGCATGGCCTTCTCGCCCGACGGAAATCTGATAGTCGCTGACGCCGTGGAAGGTCTGTTGTCAATCGGGCCGGACGGACAAGTCGCCGTCCTGGCCAATACGGCCCAGGGAGTCCCCATCGCTTACGCGGACGACCTGGACGCCGCCCAGGACGGAAAAATCTATTTTACCGACGCATCCGTCAAGTTCAACCCCTCCACAGTGGGAGACTCCGTGGACGCCAGCATGCTGGACCTCATCGAGCACGGCGGAAACGGCCGTTTGCTCATGTACGATCCAAACACGAAAAGGGCCTCCGTGCTGGTTGACGGGCTTCAGTTCGCCAATGGCGTGGCCGTCTCCCACGACGGCATGTCCGTCCTGTTCAACGAAACCGGCGCATACAGGGTCATGCGCTATTGGCTGGAAGGGCCTCTTAAAGGCAAGGTCACGCCGGTCCTGGAAAACCTACCGGGCTTCCCGGACAACATCACCCGGGGCATGGACGGCCGCTACTGGGTGGCCCTGGTGGCGCCCAGGAACGCCTTGCTGGACAAGCTCTCGGATCAGCCCTTTGCGCGGAAAATCCTCGTTCGCATGCCCAAGTTCATCCGCCCCAAGGCCGAGCATTACGGACATATCTTCGCCATTAACGACCAGGGCAAGGTGCTTGTGGACCTCCAGGACCCCTCCGGTATGTTCCCGGCCAACACCAGCGCCCTGGAAACCCCCGCCCACATACTCCTGGGCAGCCTGGAAGCCCCCCACATGGCAAGGCTGGACAAAAGGCAATTTCAAGGCCTGGGTGTGGAGCAATGATTCAAAGAAATTGTTGCAATATGTCAGTTTAAACCCTGTTGACACAACATACAAATTACGTTAGGGATTCGTTAGAAAAAGAGGCGGAAGAATTCGCCCGCGAGTTAAGGCAGTTACAATTGTTTTAAAACGGCGTTTCAAACGCCGTAAAAATTAAAGTCGGTTAAGAAGGCCGCGAAGGCCGTTTGTATTTTTTGCAAACGGACTCGCGGCCTTTTTTTGTTGGGAGGGGGCGAATTATCGCCTGTAATTTAAATTTGTTAGGATAGAGAGGGAGAGGAAGTGAAAAGGCTCAACAGTATGAAAATCATGATTGTGGGGGCGCTGGCTGCGTCATTGGCCTTTGGCCCGGCCTACGCCCAGGAAGAGCAACCTAAAAAACTGGAGAAGATGGTTGTCTCTGCGGCGAAAATGGAAACCAGCGTGGACAAGACGCCCACGAACATCACGGTGTTTACTCGCGAAGAAATCGAGCAAATGCCCAAGACCACTACCATCAACGAGTTGCTCAGGCAGGTTCCGGGCTTATACATCCCCCAATACCAGTCGGGCGTAGCCAATGACGGAGTTTACAGCGCCAGGGGCTCCGAGCCCTCCACCACGGGCCTCCGTTTTTTGGTTAACGGGATAGAGTTTAACAAGGGCAACGGATACACCGTGCCCACCCGTATTCCCATCAATGACATTGAACGCATCGAAGTCATCAAGACGGCCTCGGCGGAATATGGAGATCAGGCCATAGGAGGGCTCATCAATGTGGTGACCCGGGTTTCGAACAAGCCCCTGGAAGCCAAAGCCGGAGTGTCTGTGGGCGATTTCAATTACGAAAATTATTACACGGTGATCAACGGAACCAGGAACAAATGGGAATATTTTGTGGACATGTCCTTTTCCAACAGCGAGGGATACCAGGACGAAGCCTATTATGACCCTGAAAATTTTTACACCCGCCTGGCCTACAACATTGACGAAACCTCCGTGTGCGAGTTCCACGGCTCCCACATGGCCTCCAAAGGGGCCTGGCCAAAATCATTGACCCAGGCCCAGTTGGATGAAGACCCCACACAAAGCCCGGGAGGCTCCAACGAATTTGAAAACGATTATAACCTGGCGGCGTTGGCGTACAAAAAGAAGTTAGGCGACGACGAACTCCAGGTGAAGGTCATCGGCAAGGATGAATGGGTCTGGATGGATTACGGCCTGGACTTTGAATTCGATGAATGGGAGATCTTTCCCTCGGTCACTTACAACCTGCGCCATTCCATGGGGTCCATGAAAAACAGCATCCTCTTCGGCGTGGAAGGCCGGAAGCACGAACTGACCACCCAATTGTGGACGCGGAAAAACAACGCAAAATTCAAGAAAACCAAGCACACCTTGCGGGAAGACAATTCCTTCGCCCTTTATATCGTGGACCAATGCTCCATTACGGACGCCCTTACGGTCACCTTGGGGGGCCGCTACGACTCCTACGAACAGGAACAGACGGGCCGGGTGAATCCGGCCAACTCCGTGGATCAATCCGACGAGGCCTTCAGCCCCAAAATTGGCGCCACCTACACGATCAACCAGTACGCCAACCTGTTTGCGGGCTTTAACAGCGGCTTCAAAAGCCCGGCCCGCGTGCCTGGAGCCGCGTACTCGGCGGACCTGGACCCGGAAAGGACCCTGTCCTACGAGACCGGCGTGCGCGGATTTTTCAATAGCTGGCTGTCCTATACTGTTTGCGGCTTCCTGAATCAGTACAAGGATAAATGGGTGAAAACGGGCATTGCGGCCACGGACCCTTACGCAAACTCCGGCAGCACGGAGACCCTGGGTTTTGAAGTAAGCCTCCAGGCGGATCATAGCTGCGGCCTGTTCGGACACGTCAATTACACCTGGCAGGAGCCGGAATACGACGAGTTCACCGAAGCCGGAGTGACTTATGACGGCAAGCGCTTCCCCAAAATTCCCGAGCAGATGCTGGGCGTGCTTTTGGGCTACGAAAACAAGACGGCCGGACAATTTTCCGTCACCTGGGACTACGTGGGGGAAAGGTACTTTGACCAGGATAACACCCTCCTGGGCGAGGACTACCTCCTTGTCGGCGCTGGATACGAAAAATCCTTTGACAATTGGCAGCCCGGACTCTCCGTATTCCTCAGCGCCAGCAATCTGACCGACGAAAATACGGCGGTGTACGGCTCCGGAACCCCCGGCGCTGAAAGTCTGGTTCCCGTCTATGGAAGAAGAATTTTCGGGGGCGTGGAGCTCAAGTTCGACTTTGCACCCCAATAAACCCAAGGAGGCTTTATTATGAATACACAAAAAACGGCGGCAAGGAGACTATCCTTAAGCCGCCTGGCCTTGTTCGCTTGCGTATTCGCCATTTGCTTTACGGCGCCGTCCTTCGCCCATAACCTCTGGATTGTGGGGGATCCCCACAATAACGGCGACGGGGTGGTGGACCTGTACTTTGAACACTGGCTCGGGCCTGGCGACGGCGCCTACACCGGTCCCATTTTGGAAAGAGGAAAAACCACCCTGAGGACCCCGGACGGGAACACTATTTCCCTGACCATGAAAAGCGCGTCACAGGGCGAAAACAAGAAGTACTTGTCCGCCAATGCCGGAAAGACGCCGCAATCCTACGCCGTGGACCACGCCAGCCTGTACGGCATTTACCACGGGCGGTTGGACTTTTTTTACGGCAAGTGCATCCAAGCCAAAACCAAGAAAGACCTGGAGGCTTTGGCGGAATCCCAAAACCTCCCGTTTCAGTTCGTCCCCCAAGTCACGGAAGACGGAAAGCTGCTGCTGAAGTTGCAGTATTTCTCCAATCCTTTGCCCAAGACCAAAATCAAGCGGGTGAAAAAAGACGGCACGGAAGAGACCTTTGAAACGGATAAAAAGGGGGAATTCCTGTTCACGCCCGATAAAGCCGGGAAATACCATTTCAGCTCCCTGGCTTTTGAGCACGAAGCGGCCGGCGCCTTTGAATATCAGGCTTTCAAAGGCATTATGTATGGAACCACCTTAACCATTAACTGGCCCGTCGAATAAAAAAATGCCGATTGGGCCATTTAACGGCCCTCATTAGATCATAAGGTGCGGCGCCGGAGGCCGTGCTATTTCGAGGAGGCCGCCACCGTCCTGTTTCTGCCTTCCTGTTTGGCCCTGTACAAAGCATCGTCCGCGGTTTTGACAAGAACGTCGGCTTCACTTCCCATCTCATCTCCGGAAATCATGTCCAGGGACGCCACACCCACGCTTACGGTGACGGGAATGCTTCGGCCGTCCGGAATGTTGAATTCCGCGGACTCCACATTCCGGCGGACTTTCTCTGCAGCCATCCTGGCCTGGGAGATGGTGGACTCCGTCAATATCACCACAAATTCCTCGCCGCCCCAGCGGGCTGGCACGTCCGCTTTGCGTACATTGTCTTTTAACAGCGTGGCGAACTGGGTCAGCACCCAGTCCCCAGCCTGATGCCCGTAGTTGTCGTTCACCCTTTTGAAATGATCGATATCCAGGATCATCAGGCTCATGGGCGAGCCGTAACGCAACGAGCGCGAGATCTCCTCCGCCAAGCGGGTTTCGAAATGCCTGCGGTTATGCAACCGGGTGAGTTCGTCCGTAATGGACATGACTTCGATGGTTTCGTAGGCCTTGGTTAAGCGCCGGGCCAGCCTGGACACAAGAATCCAGATCATGCTCAACAGGCTCAGGGAAATGGCTGCGGTCAGGCCGGATGCAATGAGCGTGTTGGCCCGTATTTGGGAATAAATGTCCGTTACGTCCAATTCAACGCTGATGCCGCCGCGCACCTCGCCTTTCTTGTAGCCTTGTTTGGCGTGACATTTCAGGCAGGAGGCCTCAACAAATAAAGGCGCCATATACTGAAAAACCGTTCGCCCGTTTTTTTCAATGGTTTCAAATGACTCCTTGGCGCCTTTCTCAAAGGAGATCAGTGCGGCCGTCTCAAAAGCATTGGCGAAATTGTCTGGGTTTAACGGCCTCAGGCTGGTTATATGATACCGAAAATCCTGGGCCTCTTCCGCGAAAATTGAAATTTCTCGCGTCATAAGCGCCGGGTTTTTCATGGTGTACACCTTGCCGTCCACGGTGAATATGTCCGGATTCTCCAGGTAAGGATTGGACTCGATGCCAGCCGCCTTTTCGACAAAGACCCCGCCGTACTGAGCGTTCCATCTCCTGGCAAGGACGATGTTCTGGAAGTGGGACCTGGCCGTAACAACTATTTGGTTGTGGATAATCTGGTTGGTTCTGAAGATGAAGCCTAATAATATTCCCGTCAAAAAAATGACAACAATCAGGCTCAGGTTGATCAGGAAAATTCTCCACACTCTTTGCTTTTTCATGCCCGCTATGTCCTTAACCTTACGGCTTGTAAATCAATCCTCCAGGGGTCATCTTCTCCGGCTGATAGAGGCGCGCTTAAACGCCGGAGCCGCCTATATCGCCGCCTCGACGTTCAACAAGAAACAATCAATGTCGGTTGGCCCCGGGTTAATGTTTAAGTTGAGTAAAAGTCCTTGTATTCATGCGACAATTTTTCAGAATGCATGAAGCGTGCAAAAAAAGGATTTGCGAGCGGTTGCGGCAACGCGGCGCCGCATTATCCGCCAGATAGGAAGCGGCTTGCTCGGGGGCGTCCATCCGCCTTGTTTTATGCCGGCTGCCGGTCTTTTGAACGCAATGAAATATATTACTCAGTAAAAAATCTTAAATTATGATTTTATATGTATTGTTTGGCAGGATTTTTCCTATGCCGAGGTCAAATGTCGCATTTTTATCCCTGCAGGGTTGACTCCCATTCAATAGGCAAATATTCTTTCCAATCATTTTCGACATAATAAATAATACCGCGATTCAGGCGCGAGGCTTGTTGAGGACAAACCTTGCCCGTTCGTAATCGCCGTTCACGCCTTCACTTTTTGCCAAGGCTGCCTGAGCCAAAGGAGTAGACCCATGCCGCGCCCTGGACTTCGCCCCTATTCCATGATGAAAATTGCCGTTGCTATAACCTTTATCCTATGCCTGTTTTCCGCCTCCGTCCATGCAGAGAGCTGGAGCATCGAACCCGCCGGCTCCATCGGGGGATGGAGAGGGGCTATTGCACAATCCGGCGACTACGCTTATTTCGCCGAAGGCCAGGCCCTGCGGACGGCCGATCTGACCGGCGACGCTCCCGAGATTGTGGCCAGCCTCTCCTTATCCGGAGAGCCGGCCGCGGTTTTGGCTTCCGGAAATTACGTGTACGTGGCTGGCGTCAATCAGTTCGTTGTGGTGGATGTTTCCGATCCTTTGTCTCCTGAAGAAGCGGGCTCTTGCCAGGTCCTGAGTGAAGGCCTGGGCAGAGGAGGGGTTTCCATGGACGGCGACAGAATATACCTGGCCTTTGACACTTCAGGCGCGGACTTCACCCTGCAGGTTGTGGATATCAGCACGCCCGGCGCTCCGTCCGTCATCACTTCCACCACCCTGATTCCCGCCGACAGAATTCTGGTTTCCAACAACCTGCTTTACGCAGCCTGCGAGGATACGAATTTCCGGATTTATAACGTGTCCGACCTGGACAATATCAGGGAGTTGGGCGCGTATTCGCCCGTATGCCCAGGCTACACCATGGCGAAAAAAGGGAGTTTTATTTACATCAGCTGTGGCTATGAATCCCAGAATGGGGTGCAGATAATCGACGTTTCCGACACCAGCGCCCCCTACAAAGAGACTGAATACACCTATACGGACATGAGAGCCTACGGCGTGGATTTTTACGGTGAGATGACATACATCGCGGGCAACGACGCCGGCCTGGTGGTTGTGAACCTGACCGACCCGACAGACCCTGTTTTTCAGGGTCAGTTCGACGAAGGATACGGGATAAGCAACCTGATTGTGGACTACCCCTACGCTTACCTGATTTCCACAAAGGACCAGGCCCTCACTAAAGTGGCGATTGACGACCTGAGCGACATTACCGCCAACGGCTCCGGCTTTTCCCCCAGTTACGCCAACGTGCTGGTTCTGGATGGAACCACTCTTTTTATGGGCGCGGGGCAAGCCTTATGGGCCTATGACATGACGGACCCCAACTCCCCGGTTTTAATAGGGCGTTGGACCGACTATGCGGGCATTCAGAAGATGGCCGTGGAAAACGGCAGGCTGTATGGGCTGATCAGCAATGACCTTTATGTCCTGGACGTCTCGGACCCTGCTTCGGGCGTGTCATTACTGGGAACCTACGATCCGGGAACCTACCCCACCAAAATGGCTGTCTACAACGGCGTCGTCTATCTTGTGGAAACCGACGGAGACATGCTTGTAATCAATGCGTCCGCCGCGCCGACTTTCTCCGTTGTGCAGGACGCGACCTTGTATGGATCGGTTCAGGATTTGTACGTAGACGAAGACCTTCTCTTATTGGCGGGCGCGCCCAGTTCGTCCGGCCAGACCGCCGTCTACGAAATTGACGAAAGCGGCGCCTTGATCCCGGACGCGGTCATACCAGCCGATTACGGCAACGTTCGATGCGCCGTGAAGAATGGATGCGTCGCCGTGGCCAGCCACACCGGATACGCTGGCTCGGGCACGGCAAACGGCTCTTTGGGGCTCTACCACATCGTCTTGGGCAGCGGGACTGAAATGGATAAGATTGCCATCCCAGGCATGCAGTTTGACGATTTGTATGTATCGCCCTTGGAAGGCGATGACCTCCTGGTTCTTGCCTCGGGATATTGGGATGAAAACGGTCGTAAAAGCTCCGGCAATACCACAAACGGAACCCACACATTCACCTATGCAAGCGAGACGCAAACCATCACCAAAGGGGACGTCTGCAAATCTCCTTATCCCACCGGCATGACCGTCGTTTCTACGCCTTCGGGGGGCAGCATGCTTGCGACCTGCGACATGTCCTACGGCAATTACACCCAGACAGTTAAGGTGGGCGACGGCCTGTGCTGCCTCACAACCAAAATTCTGCCTGTTGAAGCCCAGCAGGATGGATGCAGCGTTACGCCCCCCAGTTGGGGCAGGGGGGAATGCGGAACCGAGGTGACGCTGACCGCTGATGAGGTCTCGCCCTGGAATTTCAAGGAATGGACCGGCGCGGCTGCGGGTTCGAATAGGGAGGTGGACGTTACCGTGAGCGGAGATTGCTCGGAGGCCGTAGCCCACTTTGTTATGCCCGTCCTGACCCTGGCCGCCGGAGGGGGAAATCCTGCGTACAATGAAGTCTACGGCCAGAATCCCGACAATGAAAAAGAGAAGGTCGCGGCCGTCATCAATCTTTCCGTGAACGACGTGGACGACTGGCGCGTGAACTCGGTTTCCTTCACCGCCTCGGGGTCCGGCAACGAAAAAGACGATATAGCAACCGTCAATCTTTATCTGGGCGGAGCCGGGGGAAACCTGCTTTCATCCGGGACGTACAGCGCGGACGACGGCGTGATTGCCTTGGGCGTCAACCAGACCATCAATAAGGGCGAGAGCATCACCCTCACCCTGACCTATCTGTTCAACGAGGATAAAGCCTGCCCCTGCAATGACTATTCGACAAACATCAACGTGTCGCAGGTGAACGCCCTGCCCCTGGTTTACGCCAATTACAAAAAAGTTCCGCCCCTTCCCCAGGGGGTTGCCAGCGGCCCGCTTACCATCAAAACCGGGATCATGACCGAAATCGACGGCGACCAGCAATACGGAGAAAAAGAACAGCCTCTGCCCAAGGCGTATAAACTCCAGGTTTCGCGCCAGCACCCAGACTGCGTGGACAAAATCCATTGGGAGTTGATGCCGGAAGCCGCTAAATTTGGCGCCAAATTCTCCAATGGCGGAACTTCCATCGACACCCAGGTGGACGCCTCCGGCTTGACTGAAACCACCCTCACCCTGGGCGAAAAAGTGGGTATGAAAAACCCCTATGTCGCCAATGCATTCATATACAGCACGGGCGCCCAATGCTACGCTTCCAGTGCAGGAATGCCTTTTACCTCCTACGGCGCCGGCGTGGACGTGGCGCTCACTCCCGAGCATGACGGGGCCGCGGGCTCCAGCGTGGTCTCGACTTTTGTTTCCGACATTTCGGCGTCTAATAAGATGACCATTAAAATCGACATGGCGCCAACGGATTTCGCCGAGGTTCAGCAAGTCAAATACGACATTGGCAGCTCCCTGAAAAACGGAACCATGGTCACGCAAAACAAGGAGTATTATGCAACCTATGACATGAAGGACTTCAGCAAAACCGAGCCCTTTGTAGTCACCTTGGTCATGGAAAAGGACGGAAAGATCATCGAGCAGGAAGAAAATTATGAGCTAAAGGCCTTGAACCTCCCAAGCTGGTTCGGCTTTTTGGAAAGCATCAGCGAGCAAATCAACAAAGACTGGAATTCAAACGACGAGTATTACTTCGTCACGTTTGAATACCCGACCAATTTCGTCTGGGCGGACTATGTCCCGTCCAGTATGGGCTTTTTGGGCGGCCTGGACTTTGACTTGGGCGTGGAGTTCGTGGGCGAGGCCGACTATTTCATCACGGAAAAATCCCGATTCAGCGCAAAATGCAATTCCGAACCCAAACTGTTGGGCCAGAAGATCTCCTTAAAGGGCGAGTTGGTCGGCAATTTTGACGAGAAGTTCCTGTTTCAGCGCGGGACCGGCAAGATCGAAGCAACCACCACATTCGACCTGCCCTCCAAAGGCTTTTCCAAAACCTTTGTGGTTTACGCCGTGCCCATTACCGTGTCCGTGGACATCTCCGGAAACGTGGAAATTTACGTCAACGGCAACGCGGTCCTGAACAAGAAACTGCAGATTGAGCGGGCCGTGGTCACGCCGGGAACCACCATCACCGGAGACCTGACCCTGTCTCTGGCCGCGGTCCTGGGCCTTGCCAAGATTTCCGCCACAGGCTCTCCGTCCGTCAACATGGAAATCACAATAAATTACAAAAATGCGGGAGGAACCACAACGACCTGGGGCGCGGAAGTCAAAGTGCCCATCAAGATTTGCGGCTCCCTGTTCTGGGGCCTGGCCAGTTCGGAACTCTACTCCACGGAGCTTGGCCCCTGGTCCTTTAACAAAGGCCGCAAAGGCCTTTTGGATTACCCCCATCTCACCGTGGACGATATCAGCGTGCCCAGGCTCATGACCACCTCCAGCCTTTCCGCCAATTCCTCCGGCCGGCGGATCGCCGTCTGGATCGACGACGCTGAACCCGGCGAGGCCGAACCCAACCCGGACGTTTTTTTTCGGTACTTTGATGGAGCGAACTGGACTTCCCCAGCCGCCCTTATCGGCCTGGACAGCCCCAACAGCGAATGGGAAACCGATCCCCGGGTGGTCTTCATGGACGGGAATTACGCCCTGGCCGCCTGGACGACCAACGACGGCGATCCCAGCCTGGACAACCTGAACGATATCCTGGCCGCCCAGGATATTGACTACGCCGTATGGAACGGCGCCGCCTGGTCCGTCCCGGCGCGAGTCGTTGACGACGACAACGCGGACGGCTCCGTATCCCTGGCCTACGATCCCTCGAACGCCAAAGTCCTGGCTGCGTGGGTGCACGACGTGGACAATTCCAACAGCGTGACCACGCGTACGGACTGGATCATCCAGTACTCGGCCTACGACATCGCAGGCGACGTCTGGCCGGCCGCCTCAACCATTACGGGAACCGCTTCCGGGTCCGCCGACTTC
The DNA here is from genome assembly GCF_000429905.1 of Desulfatibacillum aliphaticivorans DSM 15576. Classification (NCBI taxonomy): domain Bacteria; kingdom Pseudomonadati; phylum Thermodesulfobacteriota; class Desulfobacteria; order Desulfobacterales; family Desulfatibacillaceae; genus Desulfatibacillum; species Desulfatibacillum aliphaticivorans. Next base: position 73,947 of record NZ_AUCT01000032.1, read on the forward strand.
TGCCCCGCCTTGGCGTCCAATTCGGACGGCCAGGGGCTCCTGGTCTGGTGCCGGGACGACGACGGCCTCTCTTACACGGAGCTGGATGAAATTACGGACGGCTCCAACGTGGACTATACCAACACGGACGCCAATGTGTATTGGGCCTACTGGAACGGGACGGGCTTTACGACAGGCCTTTCTTTGACGGCTCCCGACTCGGCTACGGAAACCGCCTGCGATGTGGCATGCGGGCCGGTTGATTTGGCTTATTCCAAGGATGCGGGGCCGGAAACCCATACCCTGGCCATAGCTGTTTGGACCTCCAGTACGGCGGACGCCAAAACCCTCTACTACTCCGTGTTTGACTTTGACGCCATGCAATGGGGCGAACCGGGCGTCATAACCCAAAACACGTCCTATATCGAAGATCCCAAGGTCGTGGTGGATTCCCTGGGCGCAGCCTCGGTCATCTGGCGGGCCGCCGACGACGTGGAAGGCGATCTTTATATGAGCAAAGCCGGCGACCTGACCAATCCTGTGTGGAGCGAACCGAAAAAAGTCACGGACGACCAAAACGTCCAGACCAGCCCCTCCCTGGCCGTGGGCGCCAACGACGAGGTCGTGGCTTCGTTCAACTCCTACGACATGGGCGCGGGCGACGCCGTGTCCGGCTCGGGATTCACCGGCTCCATGAACGTTGCCCCGGCAAACCCCGAAACAGCCTCCCTGGCCGGAAACTGGAGCGATGCGGGGCAGGATCTGGATGTGGACGGCCTGTACGAGGCTTTGATTGTGTCGCTTGACGCTGCCATCGCCCAGGCGGGCGACTACGAGGTCCGGGCGGACCTGTATTCTGATTACGGCAAGATCACGGATGCCTCCGTCCAATTCACCGCCGCCTCGGCCCTGACCGAAACCGTGCAACTGGCCTTTGACGGCGCCTACATAGGCGACCAGCAGGTGGACGGCCCCTATTATATGAGGAATTTCAGAATCCTGGACAACAACGCATCTTCCGTGCTGGCGGCTTCAGACTCGGCGCCCTACACCACTGCGGAGTACGCCTACACGGACTTCATCTCCGGCCCCCTGTCCCTGGATAAAGAGGAATACCTGGGAACCGCCGACTCCATGGGCGTCACACTGACCCGGATCGCCCTGAACACGGACCCGGGCGTCGCGGAAACAGCCCAGGTCAAGGTGCTCAGCAGCATGGAGCCGAATGGGATCACAGTGGAACTGACTGAAACCGGGGCCGACACGGGAATCTTTACGGGAACCGTCTCCTTCACCCTGGGGCAATCCATCTCCGATCCGCCCGCCATCTACGTGCTGGACCACAGCGTGGTGCAGGCCGTCTGGTATGATGAGTCCAATTATCCCTGGAAAGCAACCGGGGTGTGGACCGCGGACATCCTGCAAGGCGACCTGGACCTGAACGGAGTTTCGGGCATGGCCGACGCCATTACCATCCTGCAGGTTTTAAGCGGGCTGGATCCGGAATACGACATCAAGGGGTATACATCCGCGGAGCCCTGGCTGGGCGAAGAGGAAGCCCTCTCAACCATGGACGCCCTGTATATTCTCCAGACCGTCTCTCAGGAATAAAAAAAGGAGGGAAGCGCCTTTCAAGGCCTTCCCTCCTTGTAATCAGCATCCAATCGGACTCTCTCACCCCCGCTAACGGGGAGGCGTCTTCGCTGTTTTTGCTCGTTCCCATGCGTGGGAACGCATACCGAACTATCAGAATTTAATTTAGCTCGTTCCCATGCTTCGCGTGGGAATGCATATTGAACTATTAGAAATCACGTTGAATTTATATCCGTATATCTTGTTAAACCCCATGGCTTCTCACTATTTGAGCTTAGGCTTCCGTGTGTTGATGCGCGTGTATATATGCTTGGAAGTATACAGCGCCGCCAGGGGATTGTGCGCCAGCACCCGGTCCTTGACCGCCAGCACGGTCACCGGCGCCTTGGAATGCTTGATGAACAAGGTGTCGTCCCCCACGCACAAGCCGAGAAGAATGCTCAGGTCCACCCCTTCATGATCCAGGATCTCCGCTTGTCCGATGGGGTTGCATAAAGGCTGGCGATGGCCGGGGAAAATTTTATCCTCTTCCGGCAAATCCACCTCGTCCGAACTCAGCGCCCCGCACATGCAGCAGACCGTGGCGATTTCAAATCCTTCATTCAGCAGGTAATTGGCGAATTTTTCGGCCTCCTCGGATAATCCCACGCAAAAGGCCACGCCCAGCTTTTTGTATCCCTGAAGCCGGGCGAAGAGCACGGTTTCCTCCACCCTTGTCAGTTTGCCGTAATCCTTCCAGGTTTTGGCTACGTTTTGCGAGGTCGCCTTGTTGTCCTCCTTGGCCAATTTTTCTTTGGAACGGGCGATTTGCTCCTCCCTGTGAATGGACGGACAAAAATCCGGCGCCTGGCTGAGATCCCCCAAGAAACACCTTTTCCGTCCGCAATAACTGCAAAGAACCCCTTTGTCTGACATTGCCGCCTCCATAATTTGAATTGAAGATGCTGACACATTGAAGCAGGAAATTGAATTGACTCGGTTGATGAATGCATAAAAGGCAATGATCTGTAGATCCGGCGATTCCCTCAAAATTCGCCGAAAGGCTTTGGCTTCCTCTCCGCCAATTACCAAATCCATAATACCCGAAAACCGGAAAAAAGTACAGTTCCAACGCCCGCAATGTTATTGCGCAGCCCTCCCCAAAAGTAGTCGCGAGGTTTCCTCGCCAAAGGTAGTCGCGAGGTTTCCTCGCCAAAGGTAGTCGCGAGGTTTCCTCGCCAAAGGTAGTCGCGAGGTTTCCTCGCCAAAGGTAGTAGCGAGGTCTCCTCGCAAAAGTAGTTGCGCGGTCCCCGCGCCCAATTTCCGACCTATCCTCCCATCACCCACACGTAGTCTCTCGGTCCCCGCGCCCAAATCGCCTGAGTGGTTTTGATCTATTGGTAGTAGTTGCGGGGCCTCCCCAATCAACATAGGTCTTGATTTTACAAAATTAGTAAGATAATCTTACTAATATGAAAACGAAAGACGCAACATACAACTCCCCAATCGACGCGGCGGCCCAGTTGCACAGAAGCGCCCTGCATTTTATGCGAGCGCTCAGGAGCGCCCGGACGGAAAAAAGCCTCACTTCAGCCAAACTCGCGGTCCTGGGGCGATTGCACAGAGCGGGAGCGGCCACGGCTTCGGACCTGTCCTCCTACCTGAGGGTCATGCCCCAATCCTTAACCAGGCTTATAGCCGAGTTGGAAAAGGAGGGGTTGATTTCACGCAAGAGGAGCCGGGAGGACCGCCGCCGGATAGTTCTGGATATTACCCGGGAAGGCGCCTCCCTTCTGACAGACAAGATAGGAGGTCAAAGAGCGCTGTTGGCTCGCGTTATTGATCAGGAGTTGTCCGTGGAAGAGCAGGAACTTCTTGGCCGCGCTGTGGAGATGATGGATAAAATGGCGAAGGCGTTGGAAGCGCTTCAAGAGTCCGGAGAACCGCAAATGGGGCGTGAAGCCGAGGAGGCGGCGCCATGAAGAAAAGTTTTCTTGCCGGGTTCAATTTTAACTGCGGGGCTTCCATTGTCAGGCTGGCCGAGGCTATGACAGCCATGTTGGGGCTTGGGGCCCCTGCTGCGATAGGATACATGGCAGGAAGGCCGGAGTTGGGAATTATAGCTTCTCTTGGAGGTTTGGCTCTTAGTGGAGAAGGAAAAGGCGAGTCGTTCAAGGAGCGGGTTTTCAGCCTGTCTTACGCTGTAATTACAGGCTGCCTGGCAATATTTGCCGGTTCCCGGTTAGAGGCTCTTGGTTGGAGCTTGTGGGGCCTTCCGATTTTAGCGACGGTGGCGGCGCTTGTGGGCAGCCTAAGCAGGCTCATGGCAAGGGCGACCACTCAATTCATCTTGTTCGCCATTATTGCAGCGAATATAGGCGGGCCGGACGCCCATGCAACGGGAGCGGCGGCGTTGTTTTTTCTATGGGCGTCGTGGACCGCGCTTCTGTCTTTGTCCATTCGTCCTCTGATGTTAAAAATATTTCGGGTTCAGCCTCCCGCCGCGGCTCCAACGCAATCCTACACACGGCGGCAGTATTTCCGCCGCTGGCGCTGGTCTCTGACCCGGCTTGCGGGCTGGCAGTATACAATCAGGCTTTCATCATGCCTGATCGCCGCCCATCTGGTTCAATGGCGTTGGCCCGACTATCATACGTATTGGGTGGCTCTCACCGTGGTAATTGTTGTGCATCGCAATCTTCAAGAGGCGCTTTCAAGGACGATTCATCGGGCCGCCGGAACCGCTTTGGGGATGGTTTTTATGAGTCTGCTGATGTTCGTTGGCTTGCCTGTGTGGGGCGTGGTCGCTATGATTGGGCTTCTTGCGGCTATGCGCCCTGTATTGCTGGAAACCAATTATTTTATCTACGCTGCAGTACAAACGCCCCTGGTTCTGCTGCTTTTGGATTTCGGCCAAGATCCTTCCTGGGAGCTTGCCCTGACCCGTCTGTTGGCCACGTTGGCGGGCTGCCTGATCGCCCTGACCCTGGGCTACCTCGGCTGGTCCCGGTTTACGCCCTTGTCTCCCGTTTCAACGCCCGCTGCTGCGCCCGTAACTGACAGTGCACCGCCAACTATCGCCCAGCTTGCTAATGAAGAATAAACTGCAGGATAGCTTTTCCGACAGGGTCTGAGGCGTCAACCACCCCCTGCGCCATTTCCTGATGGGAATGGTTGTTTACGGGGACGAACTTGGCGTCGCATCCCGCCGACTTTAACTTGTCGGCGAACGCCTGCCCCCCTTTGACCGCGCCCTTTCGGTTGGTTGTGTTGAGAATAAGAAATTTAGGATAAACAGCGCCGCTTGCGACGTTATAAAAAAGGGGACGCTTTTTTCAATACCCCCCTGTCAGAGCCGAAAGCCGCTTTTATTAGTCTCCTTGTCAATCGTTCATTATATTCCTTGGATAAAAGATCGAAGCTGGCGGTGTCCACAGGGATTACGCCGGCCAGCTCGGGGGGGCTGATATTATATTTTTTGAGATAGGCGAGATTCGTCCCCAGGAGAGCCGCCAACTGAGCCCCGGCCGAATGCCCGGACAGGAAAATCCGCTCCTTGTCGCCGCCCAGCTCCTCTAAATGGGCAAAGACCCAGGCCAAAACAAAGGGAGAGCAGGATGCTAAGAAAAATGATTCGAATGGTTTTCATGGCGTTGCGACCCCGATTACAATCTTTGTATAGAGTCAAAAGATGGTGGTCTCCGAACTTTAACACCGCCAAAAACGGATATGGAGCATTTTCAGTGTGTTATAAAAACACCAATAGGGTTTTTCGTACTACAAACCTTATAAGCTCTTGATTTTAGGAAAGGATATTTCCAACTGAGTGTAAATCGCCCTGTGCTCCTCCTCCACGCGGGTCAGCACGGGAACCGCCATCCCATGGAGTTTTGCCTGTCCCGCCTTGATCTGCTGGAGCTTGTCTAAGGCGCGTGACGCTGAAATGGACAAAGGCGCCAAAGTCAAGCTCATGTATCTCTCCACCATCAGGGCAAGCACACAAATGAACACAT
>NZ_AUCT01000033.1 GCF_000429905.1 Desulfatibacillum aliphaticivorans DSM 15576
AGACTCGTCCAAATTATCTCCGACTTCCTGAAAAACCAACCCACAGACCTTGCATGGATCAGTAACCCGGGCTAACTACCCCCTGAAGGCTTACGAAAAAGCATCACAGTCGCCCCTAAAAGGCTGAGAATTCCCAATAGGCCGAATTTGGTTGAATAGCCTTTATATTTTGCCAGGTTGTAGCAAGCCCCAAGAAAATAGGGAGCCGGGAGCAAATATATCCAGGAGATGGCAAAGGCTCTTTCGCGCCCAAAGAACGAATGGATGAGGAACAAGATGGAAAAGAAAATTACGCCCCTTCTGAAGCGAACCATGCCCTCCTGACGTAATTCCTCTTTATCGTCTACACCCTCCCCAAAGGTGGATTTATCCTTTTTGGGTTTGGCAACCTCCGGGGCTATGTCCCAGGCGCCCACGTCTTCTATGGCCTGGGGCTTCTGTTCTTCAAAACAATCCGGACAGTTTTCCCCCGCCTCCAAAACCTTGCCGCACATGGGGCACTTGACGGTTTCGATCACCTCCACCAGGGCGCCGGCGCGTTCAAATCGCTCCCGCAGTTCCTCGGCCTTTATCCCGTTTAACTGCCCCTGGTGATAATCGTCCCCACCGGCAAAAGGCGCGTTTACTTTAAAGATGTCGGCCTTAAACTCGTTGGCCAGGTTGCTTTTTACCGCGTCCTCGTCAAACCCCGGCTGAATTCGGCCTTTAAAGACCAGTTTATAGGTAGAGAACTGGTTCAGCTTTTTCGTGGAAAAAGTCGGTGCGGGCCCGTCTCCCTTGGTTCGCCCATTGTCTGCAGCCGCCTTGGATGGAGGTTCGTCGACCGGTTCCGGGCCGGACTCGAACTCCATTTTCAGGTTCATGCATTTTTCGCACTGGCTGTTCGTCTTCTGAATATGGCCGCAATCCGGGCACTTGAAAGTCTTTACCACCTGGATCTGCGCCCCCGCTTTGTCAAAAACCGCTTTGAACTTTCTGGCCTGGTCCAAAGACAGGTTTTTCCGGATGTACGGGGCGCCTCCGTTCATGGAAGCCAGAACCTTGGGCGCTTGTTGCTTGAAAACGGCCGTCAGGACCTTTTGGGCGGTTTCAGGATTTTTGCCGCTTACGATTTTACCCTTGAAAATGATGTTATATTGAGGATCCATGAATGATATATCGTCTCCGGGTTAATACTGGCTTCCATCTTTAGAGCTGTCTTATCACCTGTAATAACAATGCGTTGCACTGGCGCCCTGAGCAGGCCTTTGCGTGGAATAACCTTGTCCTTAGCAGGATTATTGAGGAAAATCAATTCTGAATCCTGGTATAATACCCATATTCCATAACTCTGATCGCTGGTATTATTCAGGACTTTTTACTTGAGGTAAGGAAAAACACGTGCTAATGCCAAGGCATTGCCACTCAATAGCGCGGTTGGTCCCGTCAGAGATCTTCCCCGTTCGAAATCAATAATCCGGAACCTCATCTATGGATGGAATAGTGAAAATCTTAAAAGGTTCAGCATCGATTTTTCTGTGCATCTGCCTCTTTGCGCCCGCCCTATGGGCCGATGTTATTGTATTTAAAAGCGGCAAGGAAATTCAGGTCAAAAAGGTGTGGGAGGAGGGGGAGACATACAACTGCTACCGATACGGCAAGTTGGTGAAATATCCCAAGGTCACCATAGAGAGGATAGAGAAAACGGACAAGAAAAATCCTCTACCCGCATTTGCAGAGCCTGTAACAAATGTTCCCAGATGGAAATGCCTTGCCAATGAGCCGCTCAAATATCCTGAGCCCTTTAAGGTGAGAACCAATTACACCAAGCCAGGAGTCGACAGAACCTACAAAAGTCGGGCTTTTGATCTCGCAGGGTGGGGCTATTTTGATGAATTGCTGGAGATGATAAATGAAAAACCCGAAATTGTTTATCAGACCGATAGAAACGGAAAAAACTTGCTGATGGAAAGCGTTCGGGACGCGAAACAGATTCAATACTTTCTTGATAAAGGTTTGGATATAAATGCAGGCAACGATTATGGAATGACGGCTATAATGTTCGCCGTGCAGGGTCAAAAATGTCATGATGAAATTTCTGTCCTGGTGCGCAAGGGCGCAAATCTGGAATTGGTGAACGATCCCGCCAGATCGATATACAATGCTGATAAGGAAGGCACTGCATTTATGCTTGCGGTGGCGGATGAAAGGTACGATAACGCCGCGCTCCTTATAAAATGCGGGACCAACATCAACGCCTATAACAGCCACGGAGATACAGCGCTTCATATCGCCTTGCGCGGCCAGGTTCCTAAATCAGAAAAAAAAGCCGAGTTTTTGCTGAAATACGCCCCTTCTTTGAACTCTCAAAATAAATGGGGGCATACTCCCATAGAGAGCGCCGTGGAATTCGGCCGAAGAAAACAAGTTGGGAAGATTTTGGAAAAAGCCGGGATCCCAATGCCTTCCGTCCCCGTGATGTTCGGAGACGTCAGGACCGCTATTCGCGTTACCGCGCGAGAGGAATATCAAAGAAGACACAAAACATCATCCTTTCCACGCTTGGCTTTTGCTCATGGCAATATCGGGATGGGCTCCTATAGTGCAAACGCCATAGACATTTTGCTGAGGCAAAATCCGGACCTTGCCAAACAAAAAGACAGGTTTGGCCGCACCTTGCTGCACTGGGCGGGGGAATATTGCAACGTGGACGCCTTTGACTATTTAATGGAGTACGGAATTCCCATTAACGTTCAGGACAACGAAGGAAATACGGCGCTCCATTTGTGGGCGGAACATAACGACGCCGTCGCCGCGCTCTTGGCAAAAGGGGCCGACGCTACAATAAAAAATAATATGGGGCGCATTCCGCTGCATTTTGTCGGGCTCAAATACACCCATTCTTCGGACATTAACGCCTTAATTAAAATGCATATAAAGGCGGGAGGCAGCTTGAATGCCAGGGATATTAACGGACAGACTCCCGCGCAAGTTTCAGAAAATAGAACATTCCGGGAAATTGCCGCCTCTTTTCAATAGAGGGTGGAAGGAGATATTATTCATGAAGCGCCTCGGAACCCTATATATTGTCATCATACTTCTTATAGCATGTCTGCCGGCCTCCACTCAGGCTGATACGGTTGTTCTTAAAAACGGCAAGCGCATTGACGTGGAGCAAGCCTGGGAAGATGGTTCGTTCATTAAGTGCATTCGCTTTGGAGGCGAGATTTCCTATCCCAAATCCAAGGTGGAGCGCATCGAAACCTCCCAGGGCGCCGCGCCCGCCAGTGCTGCGGGTTCTTCCCGTGCAAACGCAAATTCCGCCTCTTCAGCAACATCCAGTATGTCCGCTTCTCAAAAAAGCAGGGGCGCGGCGCAAACCGCCTTTGCCCCGGAAAAAATTTTGCCGGTTAATCCTCAAGGCGGCGGAGCTAAAACAGCGGGGGGCGCGCAAGATGATCGTTTCCTCACCGAGGAAGAAAAACTGGATCTGGCAATCCAAAAAATGCATGAAGAAAAGCGAAGCGTCGCTTGCCGGGGATTCAAGGAATTTAAAAAACTTGATGTTTTTATCCGGCGTACCGCCCCTGACGCCATTCGTACAAAGGTTGAAAAGTTTGAATCCGGCGTTTTTAAGGCCGCTTATGACGGGGATCTGGAGCAGGTAAAGAGCATGTACCGGGCGGACCCCAACGTCATCCGCCAAGTGAATTCCTTTGGAGAAACCCCATTGCATATCGCTGCAACCATGTGCCACCTGGATGTGGCGAAGTTTTTGGTGGAAAATGGCGCCGACGTCAACGCAGGCTCAGACTGGGGCTATACTCCAATTATGGGTCCCACGGTTATGCCATATCACATGGAAAAAAAGAATAGACGTGGCGACCCCCCATTTCAGGGAGATTGGAAGAGCATGATCGACTATCTCCTTTCCAAGGGGGCGGATATTAATGCCGTCAAGCATGAATACGATCCATGCGAGTGCCAATATTGCCCGGAATGCCGTCCCCCAAGACATTCCATATTAGGAAGAACCTCTCATGGCACCCCCCTGATGATGACATATATGGAGGAAACAGAGGATTATCTAGTCGCAAAAGGAGCTGACGTAAATATTCAAAACCGTGACGGCAATACTAAGTTTCATAACGTTTGCACTTCCGGTATGCTCCACGACCCGAAAAAATGCGCAGCAAGGCTGAACTTCTGGTTCAAGCAGGGCGTAGACGAGAGCATAAAAAATAAATGGGGGGAAACCCCATACATGTGGGCTGCCCGGTACAAGGCGCGGGTTAAATTGGAAAACGCCTTTAAAGAGATGGGACGCCCTATACCTTACATCCCCACCCATTTTGAAGAAGTTTTGGCCGAAATTTACAGGACGAGAAATAATCCGGGCGCTTCATCGCATAATAAGAGGCCGGGAAGTTTAACGAAAATTAAAGAGCTTGTTGCCCGCTCCCCTGAAGTTGTTCATGCTTCAGATAATAAGCGCAGGACCCTTCTGCATATCGCTGCTGTAGAAGAACATCCAGGAGCGGCAGAGTGCTTTCTCATAAATGGCGCCGATCCCAATGCTCTGGATGCATGGGGTGAAACGCCGTTGTTCGATGCCGAAACCGGGGAAATAGCCCAAATACTATTGGACTACGGCGCGGACCCCAATCTTAAGGATTGTACGGGAAAAACCGCGCTTCAGGAAAACGGGTCTGTTGTTATGGAAATTGAAACCTGGCGAAAGGGGCTTCCCGCACTGGAAGCCAGGCTGGCCCAAAAGGCCAAGGAGCGCGGACCTGCTGAGTAGCGCAACGAGGTTTTGGCCCTAAGCGCAAATCGCCGTAAAGCCCTTCCATTTTTATTGTCTTGAACCGCCCAAAGACATCCTGATAGCCCAGGAAGCCTTTGGGCGTTTTGTTTTCCTCAAGCGGTCAGAAAAAAAGTCGTCTCCCCCGTTTTTTTTTGCTATAACAGCGTATGAAATACACACTTGTCTAAAAACCGACGAATCTGCAATATTATTTTGTTCAGTCTTTATCCAGACGCGACCTTTTTTTAAAACGACCTAAAGGAGTTAATAATGCTGCTTCTCAATCCCAAAAATTACCAGGACCGGAACTATCCCGACGAACGGTCCAAGGAAATCATGCTCAAGACCATCGAATTTTTCGAGAACAAGGGCTTGGCCAAAATGAAGGAAGACTATTACGCCGCCGAGTTTACGGACGACTTCACCGAGTTCATCAAAAAGGAAGGGATCTTCGAAACCCTGTTCCTGCCCAAGGGATACGGCAGCGAAGAGCAATACTACAGCACCTATCGCATGTACGAGTTTTCTGAAATTACGGGATTTTACGGCATGCCCTACTGGTACACCTACCACGTTTCCACCCTGGGCTTGGACCCGGTCTTTTTGGGCGATAATGAGGAGTTGAAGCACCGCGCCGTGGAAACCCTGCGCCAGAACCCCTTGTGCGCCTTCGGCCTGTCCGAAAAGGAGCACGGCGCCGACATCTACTCCTCCGAGATGAAGCTCTATCCCCAGGAAGATGGAACCTACCTGGCCCGGGGCAGCAAATACTATATCGGCAACGGCAACAAGGCTTCCACAATCACGGTTTTCGGCAAGATTGCCGACACCGATGAATACGTGTTCTTTGTGGCGGATTCCCAGCACGAAAAATTCGAGCTGGTCAAGAACGTCATTCACGCCCAGAACTACGTGTCCGAGTTCATCCTCCACGACTATCCGGTGACCGACGCTGACATCACCACTCGCGGCCCCAAGGCCTGGGACGACATGCTGAACACCATCAACATCTGCAAATTCAACATCGGCTCCGGCGCAACGGGCATTGTCACCCATTCCTTTTACGAAGCCCTGAATCACGCCGCACACAGAAACGTGTACGGCAAGTTCGTGACCGACTTCCCCCATGTCAAACGCCTGTTCCTGGATTCCTTCTGCCGTTTGGCGGGCATGAAGCTCTTCGGCCTGCGCGCCACGGATTACATGCGCGCCGCCTCCAAGGAAGACAAGCGCTACATGCTGTACAACCCCATCATGAAAATGAAGGTGGCCATCCAGGGCGAAGAAGTCCACGAAATGCTGTGGGACATCATCGCCGCCAAGGGCTTTGAAAAGGACAACTATTTCTCCCAGGCCGTGGTGGACCTCCGGGGCTTCCCCAAGCTGGAAGGCACCCGTCACGTGAACATGGCGCTCATCGCCAAGCTCCTGCCCAATTACTTCTTCAACCCCAAGGAACACCCGGAAATAGGCAGGATCACGGACGCCCGCAACGACGACCACATGTTCGACCAGGGCCCCACCCGCGGTTACGGAAAAATCCAGTTCCACGACTACAACATCGCCTACAACAGCGTGGACCTGCCCAACGTCAACATCTTCAAAAAGCAGATCCAGGCCTTTGTGGAATGGCTCATGCTCTCCGGTATGGATCTGGGCAAGCAAATGCTCAACGATTTTGACTTTCTGCTGGCCGTCGGCGAAATCTTTACCATTGTGGCTTACGGACAGCTCATTATCGAAAGCGCCAAGATCGAAAACCTGGACGACGACCTGCTGGACGAAATCTTTGACGTGTTCGTGCGGGACTTCTCCAGGTACGCCCTGGCCGTCAACGGCAAGCCCACGGCAACGCCCGAGCAAAAGGAAGCCATCCTCAAGTGCATCCAAAGCCCGGTGGTGGATGACGACAAGTTCAACCGCGTCCTGGAGAAGCACGTATATTCCCTCATCGACGCATACACCATGAATCCCTGATTCATGCTTGCAGCGGAAATCCAAAAGGCGGGGGCTTCGGCCCTCGCCTTGTTCGTTTAAAGGCGAGAACCTATGCGAAAAGAGCCTGTGGCCGTCACCGTGCCCGAACTCCAGGAAATTCTGGAACGCCATCTTGCGGCCGACGCCGCTATCAATTACGCCGTGAAAATCGTAGGGCATCCGGGAATCGGCAAATCCGACCTGGTCCGTCAGACTGCGTCCAAAATGAATTTTTTGTTTATAGACACCCGGCTGGCCTTCAAGGAAAACATCGACCTGGGCGGATACCCCGTGCCCGACCATGAGTCCCGCCGCATGCTGTATTACCGCCCGGGGTTCATCCCGCCGCCGGAAGTCCCCGAGGGCAAGGACGGCATACTCTGGTTTTTGGACGAAGCCAACCGGGCCCATCCCACGGTAATCCAGACCCTGTTTCAGATCATTACCGAAAAGGTCTGCGGCGAGCACGCCCTGCCGGATAGAACCTTTGTGGTCCTGGCCGGAAACCTGGGCGAGGAGGATAACACGGCGCTTACGGAGTTTGACGACTCGGCCCTGGACGGCAGGCTGGCCGTCTTCCATCTGAGGCCCGATGCGACCAACTGGCTCAATTGGGCGGAAAAGGAGGGCATTCATCCTTCCATCATCCGCTACATAGGCGGCTTTCCGGACAAGCTCTGGGACGAGGAAAACATCCACCCAAATCCCCGGGGATGGCATCAGGTCTCCCAGGCCTTGCACCTTTCCTACGGCCTGAAAACCGGGGCGGACCTGGCCCGGCTTCTGGAGTCCGGCGCGGACGCGCCCCTGGAGAAGATGATCGTCGCCCTGGTGGGGCAGACGGCCGCCAGCGATTTTGTCTTGCAGATAACCTCCCCAAGGGAATTGACGACCCAGGAGGTCCTTGACGGCGATCACGCCAAATTGGACTTATTGGCGCAAAACCACATCAGGCAGGAGGACGCCCTGTGGGCCTTGTCCGGAGCCCTCACCGCATTGCGGGAGCAAAACATGGAAAGCGGAGATAAACCCTCCCAGGCCTTGCTGCAAAATTTGGCCAACACGCTCCAATTCCTGGCCCGGGTGCGGGCGGACATGCGGTTGTCGTTTTTCTACCTGCTCATTAAAAAATGCGCCCTGTTCACCCAGATTCCCAGCGCCCTGAAAATGCTGGACTCCAAGACTGCCGGCGCGGTTTCGGAAAAAATTCGGGATATGCTGGAGGCGCCATGACCGCCGCCCCGTCGCCCTGGGAGCCTGTCCTGAAAACGCTGTGGAGCCAAAGCCGTTTTGCGTCCTTCTTCTTCCAGGCTGTGAGCTTCGTCCCCAATGACGACTTGCCCACCCTGGCCCTCACCGCGTTTCAACGCAGGCTCACCCTGTTTTACAATACCGCCTTTGTGGAGCAAACCCGGCCGGAACATCTCATCGGGCTTTTGATCCACGAAATGCTTCATGTGATTTTCAATCACGACCACCGCTTGATTCCAGGGCGGAATCTCCACGTCCAGAACCTGGCTCAGGACATGGTCATCAATTCCTATATTGGGGAAAACAGGAAATCCTTTTTCTCCCGCACTGGGCGGCATCAAACCCCGGAACTGGAACTGCCCCCCGGCCTGCCCGTGATTCCAAAGTCATTCGGCCGGGATACGGGAAAAACCGACCTCGCCCAAGTCTCGTGGGAGGAGGTCTACGTCTGGCTTAACTCCCGTTCCGCCTTTCCGGACACAAGCCAACGGGAGGAAGATCCCGGTTTGCCCGGCATGGATCAATCCTCCTGGCAGGCCTTGGGGGATAAATCCGCTACGCCCGGATCCGTGGACGGCTTGTCCCTCATGGATCAAGGCGGCAAGCCCTTGCCCACGGGCGCCCATTTGTTCGGCGAGGCCTCGGCCAACGAACAGGCCAACGCAGGCGCCAAGCGGGTGCTCCGGTTCATCCGCCAGGGTGGGGAATGCGCAAACGAGCGGGCCTTGCAGGATCTGGCCTGCCTCATCGAGGCCCCGGCCAAAGTCAAAAGGCCCATTTGGCGGCGGGAAATCAAGACCATCCTGGACTACTCCCGCCCCCGGGAACAATGGGAATACGCCTCGTCCCGGTTCAACCGCCGCTATGTGGATGCCGGCATCTACGCCCCAGGCAGGCGATACACCCACATGCCGCTCATCACCGTGGTCGTGGACGTCTCCGGGTCCATGGCCTCCCATCCCAAGGAGATGGAGCAGGCCTTCGGGCTGGTTGAGTCTCTGGTTTCGGATTTTCGCATTAACCTGCTGTGTTTGGATCAGGACCTGTTTATTCCGCAAAAGCAGGGGGACGGCTTCAAAGCCTCCAAAAGCAAGCGGCCCTATTATTATAAAAAAGGCGACTGGCGCTACATCCGATCCGGCAGCCGGGGAACCACGCTTTTTGCGCCTCTGTTCAACGCCTATATGAGCGGCCACAAGGAGGCCCTGCTCGTGCTGACGGATGGCTTCATCTACGACCTCAAGGCCCTGAAGCCTCATCACCCGACCATTTGGGCTGTGCCTTCCGCCCAGGAAGTCCGGTTTCATCCGCCCTTCGGAAGGGTCGTGAGCATGGGAGACGCCCCATGACACAGGATCAAAATCGGGAAAAAGCCCAAGCCCTCTACGAACAGGGAGTCAAGGAAAGCGCCTTTGATTATGAAGAAGGCCTTTCGCGTCTTATTGGTCTGGCAGACCCTGAACACATCTTTCGGGCCGGAAGGGTCTGGCCCAAGTTTGATTATACTTTGGGTTTCGAGGCCTTGGCTGGGTTGAAAAGCGCCAAGTACATTTATCACGCCGGCCTGGAATGGAAATCCTTTGATCATAAGGACGGGACCCGCGTCCTATCGCTTCTGGGAGATCCCCAATACCTGTTTTACGCAGGCGCCCATTGGAAGCGATTTGATTTTGAGCAAGGCTTTGACGGCCTTTTAAAAACAGGCTCCTGCCGATATCTGTATCAGGCGGGCGTTTTGTGGAAAACCTTTGATCACGCCCGGGCATGGTCCGTGCTGGAATCCCAGGTCGCCCAAGGAGAGGAATGGCGCGCTCAGGCTTTTGAGCATCCCCGCTGGAAAAAAGCCCTTCTGCACATCTGGAACGATTTAAACTAAAAATTTAAGGTCATGAGCAAATTCATGGGTTGGTCGTCATCCGGCTCTATGACCTCCGAGTCCGGCCTTTGGGCGAAGTCGCTTCCAGCCGCCTTTCGGATCATTTTCAGCATCCGGTCGATGTGGCTGATGAATTCCTGGGCGGAAATCATTTCTCCGTAAGTTCTGGTGAAGGCGTAGATGCACACCCCTTTGGCCTCCATTTCCCGAGCCAATTCCGCCGCCCCTTCCAAAAGCCTGACAGCCCTCTTGGCGCAGCCTATGGTGCGCGTGGGGTAGAGATCCCACCAGACGGCCGCTGTGCAAAAATAAGTGGTGGGGCGGTACGCCTGGAGCGAAATGGAGTCATCGTGCATTCGGGTGTTCATATCAAAGATGGCGCCTATCATTTCATTTTCAGGAATCTGCGGCAGGTCCTCTCGCAAATAGCCCAATTGCCATTGCACCTCATGGATGGATTTGCGCACGGCCTGGGGCGCGCAGTCCAGGGGTTTTTCAGGCGTGGTAAACAGGCTGTCGTCATGTTTCAATACGTTCCTGATCACCTTGACGGAGTTCAAAAGGTAGACCGCCCGGATTCCCGTGGGCGATATGGTCACGCCCTTCCAGAATACGGACTCCGCCTTGTCCAGGGCTGCGTATATCTTCCGTTTAAAATGCTCGGTGTTGTATTCCCCCTCTATGGCTCCCCGGCCCGCCCGCAAACGACGCAGGGTCAGCATGGCCTGGGCCAGGAAGATCACCGCCTGCTCGCAGTAAAAATCCTCGGTCAGGTACTGGCAGTTTTGTTTGATGAACCCCGCCTCCAGATAGGCCTGCTCAAACATGCCTTCCGCAATGGAATGGGACGGAGCCTCCACGGCCAGGTTTCTAAAAAGGATCATGCGCAGGGTCCTGGCGTTCAAGTGGGTGGGATCCAGGCTCAAGATGATTCGCAGGATTTCGTTGGCGTCCCAAAAGCGGCGGCGGTAATACAATGTTTTGGCGATTTCCAGGCCCAAGAGGGAGTTGTGGGGATATCTCAGAAAAGTGGTTAGGGCGTTGGGTTGGTCCTTGGCGTCCCGATCTCCGGTCTGCAAGATAGAGGGATACAGGGTCGCCGTGAACAAAGCCGCGGACTCCGAATCGGCGCCCAGAGCCTTGTCCACCAATAGGTCCGGGACAAAGTCGAAATACAAGGTGCTCCACACGCCCATGACCCACCAAATGGTCAGGGTTTCGTTGTTGAACAGAGTGACCTCCGTGGGCGCGGGAAAAAGCAGGGCCCGAATGTCGTTAATCAGGGCGCATTGCCTGGCGAAGTCGGTCAGGCGTATGGCCGGGTCTCCGGGCAGCTTGGCGCTCAGGATAGGCAGCAGATAGTTGTCCAGCCCGTCAAAGGCGCCAGCGGAAATGCCGATGGATAAAAAACGGTTCTGGGTGTAATGCCTGGACAAAGCCCACCGGATGGCCATCTGGTGGGCCAGGGAAAGGGCGCTCCGCAGGCACTGGCGGTAGGCCGAAGGATTGCTGGCCGCCTCCTCCTTGGGGAAGTCCACATACAAGGTGGTGATGTCGTGGGAGCGCACCTTGCCCCAGCGGCCGTAAGCGAACCGGCCGATGGACTGCTGGATGTACCCCTTGAGCTCGTTTTTGAGCCACCCCACGATTTCATGGTCGATCACGTCGCCCCGGCTGTATAAGGCGAATCCGATCCGCACCCCTTCCTTATGCTCCGCCTGGGTCATGCCTCCCCGGCACAACTCCGCAAGGGTCTCGTAATTCCAATGGGCGCCCAATCGCCCCCGCTCATGCCCCAGCCAGAACGCCAGACTCCTCAATACATTCTGCTTGTGCAAGGTGTCCGCCTTTTCCTTCTTCAAGCGAGACAGCATGGAGTTGCTCACCCTGGGCAAATCCAGTTCGTACTGGTCCAGAAGGGCTTTCATGCGTTCGGTCAGGGCGCGGACCGACAGGTTTAATTCCAGCAGGGTTTCCTTTTGATCGAAAAAATCCGAAAAATTCATGGGTGTGGGCGGCTTCAGGTCTTCCCGCTGCAAGGCGTTTTCCTGGATGAACCGCTCAAGGGCCTGAGCCTCTCCGGTTGGTATGATGTCGTTATTTTCCGCGAACAAAATCAAGGACTTCAGGGCCTTGGCGTTCTCGCTGTTTTGGGCGAACGCCAAGAAATTTTCATGCGTTGGAAATGCAGCCAGCAGGGCGGAAATCCTGCGGTTATTTTTGGAATCCATGGGTTTCTCCTGGGTTTTGCCTGTCATGACTTTTTAGGGCGGGAGCCTTTGCCTTTGAAACAGCCTTGCTTGATTTAAAACAGCACGGAAAACATTGCAATGTTTTAATGTAAAACGATAGTTTTTGTAAAACAAACCATTTGTTTGACAGGAGACGGGAGCTCGTCTAATCTCTTATCATTCCTAACGCCGGGAGGCCTATGTCAAGCGCCGCTCGCCCCCCGGCAGCTCATGTTCCAATGCAAATTCCACGGTTTGAGCAGGATTATCCGGATCTAAATAGACCATTGCAGCAGCAGAAGCCCCTTTTCCGCCTCTATGCAGGGCCTTTTTACGCCCTGCGCCGCCCGGATGGAATAATGGCTTTGTAATAGGATGGTTAGCCTTGATTGAGGCGGCTTCCGCCGTTTTTAGCCGCATTCTTCAAACTGTGACAGCGGAAGCAGATACTGTTTTAGGACATTGTTGTAACTCAGCTCCAAAACCTGAATGGAACGACCTGTTTGCAACGCAGATGCTGAAATAATTCTGTCAGCCCTTTCATTTTCGCAACCCAAAACCACATCAACAGGAGAGCAACTATGGATCAATACAAACTCTTTATTAACGGCGAATTCGTGGACGCAGCCAGCGGCCAGACCTTTGAATCCATCGACCCCGGCACGGGCGTTCCCATCGCCCAGGTTGCCATGGCAGGAGAAGCGGATGCGGAAGCCGCCATTATGGCGGCGCGGCGCGCTTTTGACAGCGGGGTCTGGAGCAATCTCTCCCCCGAAGCCAGGGCCCAAAAGCTGAACGCCTTCGCCGATCAGGTCACCCAGCAGACCTTGCGCATGGCCATCACCGAGTCCATGGACTCCGGCCAGATCATCGGCCTCGCCAAATATTGGGGCATGCTGGGCTCTCAGTTGATTCGCAATTTCGCCCATTATGCGGCCACAAAGTTTCCCTGGGTGGAAGACATCCCCTACGCCGGCAACGTGTTTGCGCCGGGGCGCGACTATATTCGCCGCGAGCCCATCGGCGTCTGCGTGGGCATCATCCCCTGGAACTTTCCCATGAGCATGGCTTTCTGGAAAATCGGCCAGGCCATCGCCATGGGCAACACCGTGGTGTTGAAGCCCGCCACCTCCACGCCTTTGGGCGCGCTCATCATCGCCGAATGCGCCAAGGCGGCCGGCATTCCCCCCGGAGTGGTCAACGTCATCGCAGGCCCCGGCGGGGAGTTGGGCAATGTCCTGTGCACCCATAAAGAGGTGGACAAAATCGCTTTTACGGGGAGCACGGCCGTTGGCAGCCAGATCATGAAAATGGCCTCCGACACCGTCAAGAAAGTCACCCTGGAACTGGGCGGCAAGTCCGCCAACATCATCTGCGACGACGCGGACATGGACATGGCCGTGGAAGGCGCCCTGTTCGGCACCTTCTTCCATCAAGGCCAGGTTTGCGAGTCCGGCACCAGGGTGCTGGTCTCCTCCAAGATCTATGACGAGTTCCTGAGCCGCATGAAAGCCCGAGCCGAGCAATTGCGCGTGGGCTATCAGCTGGACCCCGCCTCCCAGCAGGGCCCCCTGGCCAACACCGCCCAACTGGCCACCGTGGAGCGCTACGTCCAATTGGGCCGCGAGGAAGGCGCCGAGGTCGTCACGGGCGGCGAGCGCGCCGTCGTGGAAGGCCTGGATGGCGGCAATTACTACAAGCCCACCATTTTCGCCGCTAAAAACTCCATGCGCATCGCCCGGGAGGAAATTTTCGGCCCCGTGGTCTGCGTCATCAAATACGATTCCGAAGACGAAGCCGTGGCCATCGCCAACGATTCCGACTACGGCCTGGCCGGCGGCGTGTTCTCCCAAAGCACGGCCAAGGCGGAAAGAATCGCCGGGCAGATTCGCACCGGCACCATGTGGATCAACAACTACCACGCCTTCGGCGATTTCTGCCCCTTCGGCGGATACAAACAATCCGGCGTGGGCCGCGAACTGGGCCACGCAGGCCTGGCGGAATACACCCAGATCAAGCGCGTGCATGTCTCCGCCAGCTCGGATTACAAGAGCAATTTCACCATGAAGCTCTTTTCCGACGATCCCAAAATCCCCTTTGTCCAGTACATCACCCCCACTTTGGTGATCGCCGGACACGGCAGCCTGGGCTCCATCAGCAAGGAAGTGGTGCGTTTGGGCGCTCACAAGGCCTTGATCCTGAGCGACGCGGGAGTCAAAGGCGCAGGCCTGGTGAAATACGTGGAGGACGCCTTGGGCGATTTCTACGCGGGCGTCTTTGACGACATCGCCCAGGACTCCGATCTGGACACCGTGGACAGGGCCGTGGCCATGGCCCGGGAAAAAGGCGCGGACCTGATTGTCAGCGTGGGCGGCGGCAGCGTCATCGATACGGCCAAAGCCGTATGCGTCACCCTGAAAAACGGCGGCAAGGCCGACGATCACATCGCCCTCATGCGCCTGACCGAACCCCAGATTCCCCACATCTGCATCCCCACAACCTCGGGGACGGGCAGCGAAGTCACCGCGGCCGCGGTCATCAAAAGCCACACCGCAGGCCGTAAGGTGTATATCATCGATAACTTCATCGTGCCCAACACAGCGATTCTGGACCCCATCTTCACCCTGTCCCTGCCGCCCAGCCTTACCGCCTCCACGGCCATGGACGCCATGACCCACGCCGTGGAAGCCTTGACCAGCACCATGTCCAATTCCATCTGCGACGGCCACGCGCTCCAGGCCATCCGCCTGATTGCAGCCAACCTGCCCAGGGCCATCGCCAACGGTCAGGATGAGGAGGCCCGCCTGAACCTGCAGATCGGCGCCACCACCGCCGGTTGGGCCTTCTCCATCGCCCAGGTCGGGCTTGCCCATTCCATGGCCCATACCGTGGGCATGCTCTGCAACGTGCCCCACGGCGCGGCCTGCGGCATCGTGCTGCCTGCGGTCATGCGCTACAACGTGGATCACGCCACGGAAAAGCTGGCCCTGGCGGCCCAGGCCATGGGCGTGAGCATCGGCGGCATGAGCAGGCGGGACGCCGCCCTGGCAGCCGCGGACGCCGTGGAAAAGCTCATGGAATCCTCCGGGCATCCCCTGCGCTTAAGCCAGGTGGGCGTGACCGAAGACGCCCTGGCCCTGGCTCCGTTCCACGCCATCGCCGACTCCCCGACCCTGTTCAACGCCCGGCCGGTCTCCGACCCCAACGACATCGCCGAACTTTACAAACAGGTGTTTTAAAACCCTTAATATTGTTTTAGCCTGAAAAAAACGCCCCCACGGAATCTTCCATGGGGGCGTCTTTCATCGTCAGGAATTGAACGCCATACACGCCGCCATTCCCGACAGGGACATTCGAGATGACAACTCTGACGACGCTCTTGCGCGAAGCGCCATTTTGAAGTTTTTGATCAAACTTTTTACAAAAAGTTTGCCGCCGGAGGCAGTTTTTCGATTAGGCTCTTTTCCGCTCCGGGATGTATTCCCGCAGGACCTTGCGGGCGTTTTCTTCCGGGCGTAAAACCTCCCGCATTTTTCCGGCCACGGCCATTTGCACCAGGTGGGGCAGGGGCTCATTCACCACGCCCACAATCTCCACGTTTTCCTGGGTTAATGGCAGCAGAACCTTTAACGCCGGACTATCCATGACCGCCTCGGCCAATCGGGACGTCACCTCCCCCAGCATGGCGTTGGCCCAGGTGATGGAAACCGGCGCCACAATGCAATCCGCCTTCATGACCGTGCGGCATACGGCGTCGTCGCCCGAAGCTCCCTTGTGGGCGCCGGCCCGCAGCATCTGGGAAGTCGCAATGGCGTTGGTGCCCAGGGCGATAATCTCTGTTTCGTTTTCAAAGGCGGTTTTGATGTATTTGATCAACGTTGCGCCGATGTTGCCGCCTTGGCCGTCTATCACGCAAATAACTTTTTTCATAGGATAAAGCCTTTCCAAAAATGTTCTGAAAAGAAGCATTCATGCCAGGCTTCATGCCGTGGTTCGGGATGCTGCATTTTAAGAAAACGAGGTTACGCCTGGGCCCCTTGCGTCAGACCTTCATGACCTGATTTTGGAGGATTGGGCGTATGATTTATACAGTTGCCGCTCTATTGCGCGGCTTTTAATGCCAAGGCGCCATCATTGGAGTCGTGACTATTCCCCTTTTCAGGCTTTCATGATTTACTTCGTCAAAATTTCAGGACGCTGGGTCCCCGTTTCCGGGGGTGCGTCATGATGATTGCAAAACAACCGCAATCATCCCGCCGCTCCCCTCCACGGGGATGACGGAGGCCTGAGGCTTTTAGCGCCAAAAGGTCTTGGAGACCCATTCGCTTCCCCATGAAGGAACTGCAAGCGTCCCTCGGGCTTTCATTCACCAGGAAAAACCGTCATCCCGGCTTGCGGGGCGGTCTGCTTTTAAGACCGCCCCGCAAGCCGGGACCCAGCGTCATTACGGACTTGCCTTGGGGTCCTTGACGCTGTTTGGCATAACACAAGTCCTTCCGGGTGTTCCCCGCGGCTGTCACCAAAACAGGAGTATGCCGGCTAATACGATCGCCCTGGAAACCAGGGAGAGCGTGGTGGTAATGGCCAATACCTGCAATCCGTGCTTGAACCCCAGGATGGACACATAGCGCGGCATGGTTCCGCGCAGCCTTGTGACAGGTACCATCAAAAAACCTCCCGCCAGCAAAGCCACAATGGCCTGATATTCCGTCACCGCGGCGTTGTTCAGCAGGGCGGACATGGACGTAACCCCCACAATGGGGCTGAATATGTATACGCTCACAGGCGCCACAATGGCCGACGGAAAACCCACGCTGTCCACAATGGGGCCGATAAGCCGATCCAGAAACTCGATGGCCCCGGATTCCATCAATATTTGCACCGCAAAGGTGACCGCGATAATGATTACGGCCATTTTGCCGAACAGTTTGGCCCGGGCGTCCCAGGCGTTTTTTAACAAGACCCCGACTTTGCGGCGGCCTTTCGGCGCGCTGTCCTCCGGCGGTTTGACCGCATCCGAGTTTTCCCTCTTGGCGTCGAACGCCGCCCTGCCTGCTATAATCACGTATCCCAGTTTCAACAGGCCGGACAGCCAAAAAACCGCCACATAAACCAGGCACAAGCGCATGCCCAATAAAGGGAGAATGACCGGCAGTTGATAGGTCAGGGTCTCCTTAAAATGCACGGGAACCGTGTTGAACACGGCGCCAAGGACCAGTTCCCTTCCTTTGATCAGGCCGTCCTGGTGAAATTGGGCCAGCATGGTATTGGCCGCGATCAAAGACCCGATGGACGCAAAAAAGGTCACTACAGTCAAAGGCGGCAGCCGGGCGGCCTTGGCCAGGGGCTTGCCCAGGGGCTCGATTTTCTTCGCCGCCCCCAATTGCATGAGCACTTCAAAGCCGAACAGGCTTATGAACATCACGGGCAACACTCTGCCGCAAAGAACGGCGGTCTGCTCTTCGACTGCCAACAACATGAAGACGCTCCGTTAGTTGCGCGCTTTGTTTGCGCAAATTATGGCTATGGAGAAAAACACTCCAAACAATACCAGCAGCAGCGCGTATGAAAACAAAGGCGGAACGCCGCCATGGGCCGAAGTTCTTATAGCCCTGGCCGCGTGCGTCAACGGCAGCAGCTTCAATATGGCCTGCACCGCGCCGGGCATGCGGTCCAGAGGAAAGAACGTGCCCCCCAAAAAGGCCATGGGCGTGATGATAAAGCTGGTCACCAGACTTTGGTCCGCATGGGACTTGACCAGCATGGCGCAAATGACCGCCACGGACCCGAACAAAGCCGCGTTGATGACGATCGCCCCCACAAAATAAAGGTTGATCGATAATGTCACCCCAAAGCACAAGGCCAGAACCATGATCACGCTCACAGCCAGCAGAGCCCTTGTGATTGCGGCCGCCACTTCGCCGATCACGTATTGCACGTTGGCCAGCGGCGCTGATTGAAATTCCTCGAATATATGCCAGTAAAACCGGCTGATATTTATCTCGCTGGCTATGGAAAACGCTTGGGTCATGCTGGCCATGGCCACCAGACCGGGAACCAAAAACTGCATGTAAGTCATGCCGTCCATGTCAAAGTCGCGGCCCATGGCGAACCCGAAAGCCGCCAGATACAAAAGGGGAGACACGGCCATGGATGCAATCTGCTTGAAAATTTTGCGTTTAAGTATGACCATTTCCCTGTAATACACGGCAAAGCTACCGTTCATCAATGGCCCCCTTTCTGATGGCTTCCATGCCCTCCATGTCCGTGGCCGGAAGAGTGAGCGCCGCCATGGGGCGATTTGGCGGGCGCGGCTTCCCCGATGGTTTTCTTACCGGTCTGGGCGATGAATGCGTCCTCCAGGTTGACCCTGCGAACCGTAAATCCCGTGTATTGCCGCCCTTGGGCGCTGGCCTCCGCCTGCTCCCGGGACTTGAAATACTCCGTGCTGATATCCCCGTTGTTCATGGTGTCCAACGCCCATGCGCCCATGCGATCCATCAGGTTCTGGGGCGAGTCGATGACGACTATGGACCCGGTGTCCAAAAAGGCCACCCGGTCGGCCAGGAACTCCGCCTCTTCAATATAATGGGTGGTCAGCAAAATGGTGGCGCCGTCGTTTTGCGCCTTTTTGATGAACGACCAGATTTTGCGGCGTATGGAAGGATCCAGGCCCACCGTGGGTTCGTCCAGAAACACAATTTTAGGCCGATGCATCAAGGCGCGGGCGATCATAACCCGCCTCTTGAGCCCGCCGGAAAGCTGCTTGATCAGCGTCTTTTTCCGGTCGGCCAGATCCACATATTCCAAAAATTCGTCAATGGCCTTGGCCCGGTCCTTTTTGCCCATGCCGAACAGCATGCCGTGGATAGACAGGTTCTCCTCCACGGTCAGTTCGTTGTCCAGGTTGATATGCTGAGCCACCACGCCGCATTGCATCTTGGCGTCCAGCCGTTGCTTAAGAACGGAATACCCGTTCAAAAAGGCCTCCCCCTCCGTGGGGTTGGTCAGGCTGGTGAGGATGCGGATGGTCGTCGTCTTGCCCGAGCCGTTGGGGCCCAGGTAGGCGAAAAGCTCCCCCTCCCCGATGTTCAGATTCACCCCCCGAAGCGCGTGAACCTTGCCGAATCGCTTGTGCAGGTTGGAGATTTTAATCATGGATTGGTTGATCATTTTCTTCCCCGGGCCGCGCTGATGTCCGTAACCACGTCCTGGAGGGGAACCCGTCTGACGCGATGGGGCAGCACCAGTTGGGATGCGGTTTCAATATCCTTGGATGCAACCTCTTCCCTGGCGTCGTAGGCGGCCAGGGTCTTGGCGGTCTTCAGCATGATGATGTCTGCGCGGTGCCCGTCCACGCCCACTTCCAGGCAGTATTTGGCGATTTCCGCGTACATGGATTCCGGAAGATTCACCTTGGGATACACCTCCCTGGCTTTGGTTATGCTCTGGGCGATGTTGGCGGACTCCTGGTCGAATTGGGCGGTGAAATTGGCCGGGTTTTCGTCAAAAGCGACCCGGCGCTTCATGATCAGCACCCTGGATTCCATGTCTTCCACGCCGGTCACATGCACGCAAAGCCCGAAGCGGTCCAGCAACTGGGGCCGAAGCTCCCCTTCTTCGGGATTCATGGTGCCCACCAGAGTAAACTTGGCCGGGTGGGAAAAGCTGACGCCCTCGCGTTCGATGGTGTTCACGCCCATGGCCGCCGAGTCCAGAAGCACGTCTACAATGTGGTCGTCCAAAAGGTTGACCTCGTCCACGTACAAAATTCCCCGGTGCGCGGCGGCCAAAAGGCCGGGCTCCACCCTTTTGGTCCCTTTACGCAAAGCGTGCTCCAGGTCCAGGGTGCCCACAACCCGGTCTTCCGTGGCGCCTACGGGAAGCTCCACCACCCGGACTTTTCTTTTGTAGGATTCCAGGTCGCCGCTTTTCGGCTCTTCCCCGGTCAGGGCGGTCATGCATTCTTCATAAGCCTCCTGTTCGTCTTGGGGAGAAAGCTCAAAAGGGCAGTCCGAAATCACGTCGATTTCCGGCAGAATATCGGCCAGGGCGCGCACGGCCGTGGATTTTCCAGTTCCTTTTTCCCCGCGAATCAGTACGCCGGAAAGGGTGGGGTTGATTACGTTCAAAATCAAGGCCAGTTTCATCATGTCCTGACCCACGATTGCTGCAAAGGGAAATACCGTCTTACGTTTCATTTACCAATCCTCGTTCCTTGTAATATCCACGAGCTGTTCAGCCCGGAGGTCTTCTACTTGAAAGTACCTGGCGCCAAGGTTTTCAGCCAGCCTGCCTGCCAGGCCGAAGCGGACCAGGCCGCGGCTTTCCGTATCCACCACCACGTAATGAACCCGTTCGTCCTGGGACAGACGCGCGGCCAGCTCCATGGCCTCGGGCACAGGCTTGCCGGCGTTCAGCCCTACGTTGGCCTTGCCGTCAGTAATAAACAGGACAATGGGCCGCATGGAGGGATCGCGCACCAGGGCGTTGCGAACCATTTCGGCGCATTTCACCATCCCGGCGGCCAGGGGCGTCTTGCCGCCTACCGGCAGCTCCGCCAGGAGCTTGGCCGCCAACTCCACGGAGGACGTGGGCGGCAGGTTAACCAGGGCCTCGTCCTTGCGGAACGACACCATGGCCACTTTGTCCCGTTTTTGATAGGCGTCCAAAAGCAGGGACATGATCGCCCCCTTGGACGCCACCATCCGGCCTTTGGCGCCCATGGAACCGCTGGCGTCCACCACAAACAACAAAAAGTTGCCGATGCGTTTTTCCCGGATACGCTCCTGCAAATCCTCTTTTTTCAGGATGACGGCGAGGTTGGAATCGCCCTCCGCCTTTCTTCTGGCCTGAAAAGGCGCCGCGTTTCTCAATGTGGCGTCCAGGGCGATGTCGTCCGAATGCTTTCGGGGCCTGCTTTTGACGTACCGGCCCTGCTTTTGAGCCACCCGGGTGCGGGACCTCCGGCCGGAGCCCCGGCGAAAGACCCTGTCCTTGGGCGCCTGGATGCGTTTTACCTTAAAGTTTTGGCCCACCTCGAAAATTTTGTCCATCGAGCTGGATTCCCGCTCTTCCTCCTGCTCGGGGGGCTGCATTTCTTCTTCAGGCGGCGCTTCTTCCCGCTCGGGCGGAGGCGGCGGACCCGCATCTTCCTGTTCCTGGGATTCCTCCTGTTCCGGCGGAAGCTCCTGATCCTCTTCTTCGTTCTCCGGTGGATCGTGATCCGGCGGCTCCTGCTGTTCCTCCTCCTGCTCTTCCTGCTCGGGCGGAGGGGGAGGCGGCGCGGCGTCTCGAGTGCGGTGCAAAAGCGCCATGGGCGCCACTGCCTCGATATCGCCTTCCGTGACTTCCGTTCTTCCGCCAAGGGCTGCGTGAGCCTTTGCCGCCTGCTCGATGACCAGTTCCGCCCGATGTCCTGCGACGTATTTTTCCGCGCACAAGTTGGCGATCAAATCCCGCAGGCTGTCCTTCATTTTCACCCTGGGAAGCAGAGCCGAGGCCGCCTGAATGGAGTCGGCCGTCTGGGCCTCCGCCTTGGCGAATCTCTCGTGAAAGGCTTCCTTGTCCAGGTCGAAGGCTTCCCTGCGGCGCATGATTCTCGCCCGGGTTTCCACGTCCTGCTCAGACCCGATCTCCACGCACAAGCCGAATCGATCCAAAAACTGGGGGCGAAGCTCTCCTTCCTCGGGATTCATAGTGCCCACCAGCATGAACCGAGAGGCGTGGCAAACGCTAAGGCCTTCCCGCTCCACCCGGTTTTCTCCTGTGCTGGCGGAAGAAAGAACCAGGTCCACAATGTGGTCGTCCAATAGGTTGACTTCGTCCACGTACAAAATGCCGCGATGCGACTTGGCCAGCAGGCCGGGCTGCAAGACCCGCACTCCGTTTTTTACGGCCAAATCAAAGTCCAGGCCGCCGGCCACCCGGTCCTCCGTAGCATTCAACGGCAAGGTGACCACAGGTCTGCGTTTAAAGCGCACCTTGGCTTCCTGAGTCCTTGCCTGGCAAACGGGACATCGTTCCTCCGGGATATCGGGATTGCATCCGTACGGACAGTCTTCATAAACCGGGATTCGGGGCAGCAGCTTCGCCAAAGCCCTGACAGCCGTGGATTTGGCGGTGCCTTTTTCTCCCCGCACCACAACTCCGCCAACGGCCGGATTGACGGCGCACAATGACAAAGCGCGCCGTAAGGCGTCCTGGCCGACAATGGCGGAAAAGGGAAATACATTGTTTTTCATTTGTCGCTTCCTGACGCTAAAATTAGCCTGCTTCTGCAGGCCGTTGCACAAAAAATTTGATTAGGAATCAGGATGTTCCCCGCATTCAAAAGGCGGATAGACGACCATCAACCCTTTGGGAACGTCCAGGTTCATAAATTTTTTGCAATACTCCCGGTAGACTTGCTCCGGGCATATATCCAGGTCCGGGTGAGCCCACTTGGCGAATGCCAACAGCCCGATTATGCTGTCCGGCCCCCACACCACTTCCGGGCAGATAAGCCCGACCCGTTTGTTCCGGATGGCGGATATGGCGCTCCAGGCGGGTCTTTCACTCAAGGATTGAATAAGTTTTTCAGGCTCCTTGTCATCCCAGTATCCCCAATCCGGGTACGGGGAAACATGCTTGCAGATAAGGTCCGGGTTTTCACGGGCGACCCATTCCAGGCTGACGGTGGGCGTTTCCACGTCGTTTTCGGCCAGGATGTTCCGCACCCCGCAAATCGGGCATTTTGCGTCCCCGGAAGATCCCCTGGCATAAGACTGTCCGGGCCTTGGACCCCATTCCAAAAAAATGCGCGGCTTTTGCTCCTCGGAAAGCGTGGAGACGTATTCTTTGAGGATCGACTCATAGCCCTTTCGCCATTGCACGTAAGTATTCGCCGCTTCCTCCGCGCCCAGCAGGGTTGCAAGGGTTGTGATCTCCCTGACAAGAATGTCGTCCCGGTAAAAATCGAATCCAACCACCGGTATGCCAAAGGTTTTGAGCTTTTCCTCCAAACGCTCCACCCGGATGGCATTGGCGCTGGTGATGACAAGGTCGGGCCGAAGGCTGACGATGATTTCTACATTGGGCGTCTGCCAGGTTCCCACCAATGGCTGCTTTTTCAATTCGGGGAAGTAATTCCGGCTGCCTTTGGCCGAGTTGCCGTCCACCCCGACCACCTTATGGATGCAGCCCAAAACCTTGACCGCCTCGCAACGGTAGTTGCCAAGCACCACCATGCGTTCGACGGGTTTTTTAAGGGTGATGGTCCGGCCCAGCGAGTCCTGTATGGTGAGAGGGCGATCCGGGGAAGGCAGGGCCGGAGCCATCATAAGAAACACAAGTATTACGGCCGTCAACGCCGGCCTTAGCCTGTTCATTTTGATCTATCCTTTATCCTGCTTGGAGGATAACAAAAGGTACAAAAACAGAGGCGCCCCAACAAACGAAGTGACGATGCCCACCGGAATCTCCAGGGGGGAAACCACGGTCCTGCCCAAAGTGTCGGCGCTTAACAGCACCAAGGCCCCTATTATGGCGGCGCCGGGAAATAAAAACCGATGGTCCGACCCTAAAATCAGCCGGGCCATGTGAGGCGCCACAAGGCATACAAAGCCAATGACTCCGGTCATGCAAATAATGGCGGCCGTTAAAAACGCCGAGGCCGTCACGCAAATCAATCTGATCCGGGACGTTTGGATGCCCAGGCTCTCGGCCACGTCGTCTCCGGCGGCCATGACGTTCAGGTCCCAGGCGAACCACATCATGATGGGGAGGGAAATAACCAAGGCCCCCCCCACAAAGGCGATGCGTCCCCAGTCAGCCGAAGTCAGGCTCCCAAACAGCCAATAAACCACTTGGGCCAGTTCGCTTTCCGTGCCCAGGTATTGCAGCAGGGTGGTCATGGCGGAAAACAGGTACATCACTGCAATGCCCGCCAGCACCATCATGGTCGGCCCGCCTTTTTTGGAGCTGGCCAGGGCGTACATGAAAAGCACGGCAACCAACGAAAAGAAAAAAGCGTTGGAAGCCACCATGGTTTTCGGATTGCTGGTAATGCCGAATTCCAATACCACCGCCATGGCCGCGCCGAACCCCGCCGCAGACGAAACGCCCACGGTGAAGGGGCTGGCCAGAGGGTTTCGCAGTACGCTCTGGATCGCCACGCCGGAGACGGCCAGGCCCATGCCGGCGACCACCGCCATAACAGCCCGCGGCAAGCGAATATCCCAGACGATTTTATACTCCAGGCTTTCCGAAAGAACGCCGCCCGGCCTGACAAGTCCTTCCCAAACGGAGGAAAAAACCTCCCAGGGGGAAATCGTCACGCTGCCTAAAGCCGCCGCACAAATGGAAGCGAAAATTATCAACCCTCCTCCAAATAGAAGCGCCGTCCATTTTTTACGACGGCCGGGAAGACCAACCTGCTTATTTTTAATCGCTACAGGGGGCGCTTGAGCTATTGAAATTGCTTTCATAGGGCGGTTTTAGGACAACCTCTTGAGCATATTCTTTGCTTCCTTGCAGTGGCTCTGGAAGGTTGTCGCCTTTTGAAAAGCCAGGTTGGCTTTGTTTTTGTCGCCATGGGCCAAGGCGGAATATCCAGCCATGAGCCAGGCTCTGCCCGGGGAGCATCCTTCCTTGGCGGCCCTTTCGTAGGCCTCGCATGCATCGCAGAATTTTCCCGATTCATAAAAAATGTCAGCCCGCAGTATGGTCAGCTCCTTGTCCTTTAAACGCCTGGCGTGCTTGTCCAGCAAAGCTATTGCTTTGTCTGTCTGCTGCATGCGCCGGTAGCAATACACTCCCTGCCTTACCATGGAGGCGGTCAGCTCCTTTTCGGGCAGAAGCTCCAATATGGCCACGGCTTCCGCAGGAACGTCCAGGACCAGAAAAAGGTCGGCGGCCAGCTTTTGTTCTTCTTCATTCCATGGGGTGATTTTTCCGTAAGCCCATAAGGCCATCAGGCCTTCCTCCAGGCGGTTTTCAGACAGATGCAGATTGGCCAGGGCCTTCCACCACAAAGGATCTCCAGGCTCTTTTTCCACAAGCCGTTTCACCAGACTCAGGGCTTTTTTGCTCATCTCCAAATCAAGATACTGATGCAGCAGGAACTCGTTCCACCTGCGCCATTCATTGCCTTCCGTATTGACGGCCAGGTACTCCACCAGTCGCAAAGCCTTTCTGGGCTGCTTGCTTCCCAAATAGGCATGAACTGCATATTCTCTCCATTGGTTGGTCACCTGCTGGGGAAACTCCGTAAAAAGGCGTTCAAAGGCCGCAATGGAGTCAGCATATTGCTCCGTCATAAGAAAGGCCGCTGCCGCCGAATACAGCAGGTCGGGCTTTTTTTCCTCCGCCGTATTGTACGCCTGCAAAAAGCACTGGGCCGCCCTTAAGGTGTCGCCCATTTCATGGCACAGCACGGCCATGTTGCTCCATGCTGCGGAATAATTGGGATCCGACTTGACGGCTTGCTCAAAGCAAGCCATGGCGCCCTTGTAGTCCTTGGCCATATACCGGGCGTTGCCCTCGGCGAATTCCACCATGGTCCGGGCTTCTTCCATGTCCTTGGCGTTTTTGGGGTCTTGCTTGAACTTGCAAAGCAGGGCCGCGGCTTCCCCAGGTTTGTTTTCGTTCATAGCCGTGTAGGCTTTGTACAAAACCTGCCGGACCGATAAAGGCAGCGATTCCTGAGAGTCCGCCTTTGCAAAGCAAACTCCCGGAACGAGCAGTGCGAATGCCATTACCGCCAACATCAAATTTTTGAATTTATACCTGGGCATGATGCCATCCTCTACGCCTTCTGTGCTGGAAGGCCTTTTGCTTATTCAAAAACAAACTCAATGGTCCTTATACGTTTTGCTCTGACCGGCCTGCCGTCCACGGTGGGATGGCTGAACTTCCAGGTGGGCAGGGTGCGGAGCACTTCCTGGTCAAAGATTCCCTCAGGGTCTGCTCTCAATATAGTTACCTTGGTAACCTCGCCCTTTTCATTGATGTCGAATTGCACTTCCACCGAACCCTCTATGCCCATTTTTCTGGCCCTGAATGGGAACATAGGCCGGGGCGTATATACAGGAGTCAATGGAGAATCCAACTCGCTCTCCAGGAAGTCCATTCGCAAGTCCGGCGGCTCAGGCGGTGCGGTCATGGAAAAATTTTCCAAGGGAGGAAGCGTCAGCCCGCCTGGGGCCGCCGGCAATCTGGGGTTGACGTCAAAGGCCAGGCGCGGCTTGTTGACCGCCGGCTTAGGCGGTGCGATTGTTTTGAGGGCCTTTGTTTTGGTTTTTTGCGGTTCCTGCTGCTTCTTTGGCGTTTCCCGTTTACGCGCCGGCTGTTCGATTTTCTTTTGACGGATAACCGATACTGCGGCAATATCCGGACCTTTGGTGCGATCCGGCGTCGCCTTTGACATAAGCAAAGGCATCATCCCAAACAAAAGGAGATTAAAAGCAAGACCCACAACGGCTGCGGCCGCCCAAAGCAAAGGCCCTCCCCCCAGACTGAAATGCGGATTCATGGAGTTTATGGCTGCGCTATCGCCCAACTTAAGCCCCCTCTCCATCCAGGCTCGCCGCCAGGGAGACGTTTTTGGCCCCGGCCAGGCGGGCGTCGTCCATGACGGAAATCACCGTGCCCGTGCTGCTGTCCCGGTCTGCAACCACAACCACCGAGCCTTCCGGGTTTTCCGCCAGCGCTCTTTCCACGTGCAGCCTCACGGCTCTCACGTCAATTTCCCGCTTTTCCATGAATATGCGATTATCTTTGGTCACCCCCACCAGGATGGTGGCTTTTTCCTTGGAAACCGCCGTGCTGGCAGTGGGACGATGAACGTCAATGCCTGTCTCGCGGACGAAACTGGTGGTCACCAGAAAAAAAATCAGTAGAATAAAAACCATGTCGATCAGCGGCGACATGTTGATTTCCAGGTCTTTTCTGGCCGCCCTGCGGGCGTTGGATATTCCGATCATGCCGGATGCTCCTGTATGGATGCTGCGTGGACCGAAAGATGAATAACGATCCGCGAAAGCCTGTTTTTTATATTTTCCACGCGTTTTTCCAAAAACGCTTTCATGTAAACGGCCGGGATGGCGATCAGCAGGCCCGTCTCGGTAGTGACCAATGCCTCGGAAATACTCTGGGCCATGGCCTGGGCGTTGCCTGTTCCAAAGGCTGACAGCACGTCAAACGCGGCCATCATGCCTAAAACCGTTCCCAAAAGGCCCAGCAGGGGGGCAATGCCCGCCAGGGCGCCGATGGACGCCAGGTTGTCGTCCAGACGGGTGGAAAGCGCTTTTTCCACCTCCAGCAAAATGCCCCGATCCTTTTCCGGTTGCCCCGTCCTGCTGGCGAGAAATGCCTGGACCATCATGCGGGCGGCGCCATGGGGGTTGCCCGGGCCTTCCACCCGGCCCCTCAGAACCCATTCCTCTGCCTGGGCGCGGCCTGCGTCTCCCCGGGAAAGGCGAAAGACCACCAACGCTTTGTGGGCGATTAAAAAACCCAAAGCCAGGGACGTCAGAGCCAGGGGAATCATCACCGGGCCGCCGGCCCTGAAATGCTCGGCTACGTCCCAAAGCGCCCAATAGACTGCTGCACTCATGCCGCCTTCTCCACAGGAACGTCGCAGGCGGGCTCGGAACACAGTTCGTTCACCAGAGCCATGGATTTTTCCTCCATCTGGCCTACGTTGCGCTCCACCATCCGGGAAAGCAGGACGTGGGCTACCGTGACCGGAATGGCCACGGCCAGGCCAAGCATGGTGGTGACCAACGCCTCGGAAATGCCCCCGGACATGAGCCTGGGATCTCCCGTCCCCGCCACTGTGATGACGTGAAAGGTGTTGATCATGCCTGTGACCGTGCCCAAAAGCCCCAGCAGAGGGGCGATGGCGGCCAGCATGCCCAGGGTGGGCAGAAAACGCTCCAGCCGGGGGATTTGCCGCAAAATGGCTTCGCCCAGGATGTTCTCCATGTCCGCCCGGCAGCGCCCCCGGCAGGACAGCCCTGCAGCCAGAACCAAAGGAACCGGCCGGTTTCCCTTTTGGGTGCACGCCTGCATGCAGGCGTCCCATTTGTTCTGACGCGCAAGGGTCACTACCTTTTCCATAAGCACGTCCACATTGGTGCGGACCCTCAGCAGGAAGATGAGACGCTCAATCACCAGCAGGCAGGCCAAAACGGCGATGAACAAAATCGGCCACACAATTAAGCCGCCGCTCTTGATTTGCTCTTTATAATCAAGCCTGTGGGCGAACTGCCGAAGGGCAGCTCCCCGGGATACGTCCACCGGAACGGCCTCGGTTTTTCCGGCCATGTAGTCCGCCAGTTGGGCGCGCATGCGGGCGGGCGAAGGTTTTGACAACTGAAAAAAAGATTGGGAAGGCTCGGAATACAGGAGAAAATCCGCGTCTCCGTCCAGGCTCGCCATGGCGGAGAAATTGCCCATGGTCATAACCTGGGCTTCCCGGGTTTTTCCTTCCCTGGTGACAATGGGAATTTGCTCCCGGCGCACCTGTCCGCTGTGGACGATTTCCGAAACCAGCAGTTCCACCATGAGCGACAGGTCGTCCATGGACGGGTATCCCTGACCCTGCGATAATTCCCTGATGCCTTCGATGCGCGGGTCCAGCCCCAAAGCGCTCTGGGGGCTTTGCAGCAGCAGGGCGTCCAGGTCTTTGGCGTTGCTGCGGATGAAGCCCAGCAATTCCTTGACGTCGGCTTCCGCAATCGCAACCTCTTTGGCCAATTCCTTGTTTTGGACGTCCAGTTCAGCGATATGCTTTTCAACCGCCTCGGTTTCTTTGGCAAGCCCTTGGCTTGTGACTTCCATTTCAGCGACGGCCTGCTTCAGCCTGGCTTTGTCCGCAAAGATTTCCGCCTGGATTTTTTTCGCCTCGTCCAGAGCTTCCGCCTTTTCAGCCTGGGCTTCCTTGGCAAGCCGCTCTCTGGCTATTTGGGCCTCCACGCGGGCCGTGCGTACATCCCCGGCCCAGGATGCGCCGACGAGAAAAAGGAGCCCCATGACGATGGAGGTGAAAACTTCTATTTTGGATATTTGTTTCATCATGGATTCACCTTTCCCAGCGGCAAAGAAACAATGTCCATGGGAAGCTGCTTCTGCGCCATGGAAAACGCCCTGGAAAGCTCCGGGACAAATTTGGCCGGAAGGCGCCGCCATTGACCGGTCGCGGAATCGAGGACGCCGCACTGCTTTTCATCCAGGGTTTGGCAGAACATGGCCAGCCTGCCGAATCGCAGTACATTGGCCCGGATGTCCGCGCCTTCCACGTTCAAGGTTTCGCGATACACTTCCACCGTGTTTCCGTATTCCGCCTCCACCAAAAAGGCTTCCATGACCTTGCGGTACATTTCTCCGGGAGAGATGTCGGGCGCGGAAATAGTTGTCCTGAGCCTGTCCAGGCGAGCCTGTCTTTCGGGAATTAAAAATGCGTCGCCTTCATAGATCAGAAGTTCAAGGCGGGACAAAGAGTCATGCAGAAAAGGGGTCAGCTCCTCGCCCATGCGCCGGGCGTTTTCCAACCGGGTCTGCTTTTGAGCCGCTGCCTGTTCCAGGGATTGCTCCCTTTCTTTGGAGGCGTTCAGAGTCTTGGTCTGTTGCTCCACCAAAGACTGCAACTCCCTGTATCGGGCTTCCAGTTCCTGGCGTTCAACGCCCCATTTGTCCATTTTTTTTTGAGCGTCCTGGCGGATATGAATTGAATCGCCAAGAGGCTTTTCCACCGTGTCCAGCACATTTCCCGCTAACGCCGGCGAAGCCGCCAGCATCAGCAGAAAGCATAAAAAGTATTTCGGGTTCAAGCCGTACTCCTTTGGCAGCCAAAAATTTCAGGCCTCCAGGCCTGGCAAGGTTGTTGGGTCTATTTTGACAATAAAAAAAGGCCATCAAGGTCGCTCCCAAAAATGGGATGACTGACCTTCATGGCCTGATTAATTTTATTACTGACTTTTCTAACTACCCCGGGATGCGCCTTACCCGATGCAATGCGCAATTCCCGAATTGCTTTTCGGACTTCGATATCCGGCTTGATGCGGTCAAAAGCATAAACGCATGCCAGAATCTAGTCAAGCAGATTTATTCCCATGCGGGTAAATAATTCTCTTTTAGGATATAAGCTATTGATACCTTGTATATTAATTGCCAGGTTGGGATGGGGCTATTCGTCCCATGGCATGAAAAAACTTGACATGCCCCCCACGCACGGCTATAGGCTGCCAATCACGCTTCGGAAAAGAACCCGAAGTTTCCGTCGGTAAGAAACTGGCTGAAAATACACTATTTTTCATAAAAAAATGAGCCGTCCGAACCCATCAAGCCGGACGGATGTTTAGAAAAGCCACGAAGGCTCTTCAAAAGGATTCCCCTTTTGAGTCTCGTGGCTTTTTGTGTTTTTGGACCAGGGAGGTCGTTTGTTGCAGTCTCGAAATTTTATTGTATTTACAATGGCTTGCATTCTTTTTCCGGCTTTGGTTTTTGCTGGGGAAAATAAGATGGAAGTCATGGACGCTCGGGGGAAAAAAATCGTCCTGCGCACGCCGATCAAGTCCGTCGTGGTTCTCACGACGGACGGCATCGAAGTGCTCAGGACCCTGGGTGTCGGAGAACTGATTGTCGGAGCAAGCAGCCTGATTTGGAAAGAGCCCGAACTCTGGCCGGAATTGCAGAATGTCGCCAATGTGGGCAAGTGGAACGACCCTGACCCCGAAGCCATTGTGCGGCTTATGCCGGACCTGGTTCTTTGTTACGGTCATAACCCGGGGTCCTCCCTGGAGGAAAAGGTCGGCGGCCTGGGCATCCAGATTTTACGCATTGACTGCTTCAGGCCATCCACCATTAAGGGCGAAATCCGCACTCTGGGCATGATATTCGGCCGGGATGAAAAGGCTCAGGAGTTTCTTGCCTGGCTGGAATCGCACGAAAAAGCTGTTTTGGATTGCTTCGACCATTCCGGCAAGCCAATCGTCGCGTACATGGAAGCCTATTCCGACTTTAAGGCTTCGGGCACAGGGACCGCCATGCACGAGCTGTGCAAGCTGGCCGGGGGCTATAACATCGCCGAAACCACAGACCTGCAAAATCCGGAAGTCACTACCGAGTGGGTAATGTCCATGGCGCCTGACGCCGTGATTAAGGCAGGCAGCATCAAGCGAGCGTATTCCACGGATTCGGATCAGGAAATCAGGGATTTGTACACGCATATTTTTAACCGTCCGGGATTCAACCAACTTCCGGCGGTAAAAAACGGCCAATTTCATATCCTGGCCGGAGACATCGGGCCGGGGCCAAGGTATGTGGTCGGCCTGGCCTACATGGCAAAGTGGTTTCACCCGAGTTCATGCGGCGGACTCGACCCCGCCGCCATGCATAAAGAGTACATGGAGCGGTTCCAGGGGCTTCCGCTAAAGGGGTATTATGTTTTTCCGGAATAGCGCCGCGCAAACCGGGTATCCCGCCGAGGACGCCTTTCAAATCCGGGGGGAGCAAGCCTATAAACGGATGCAGCTCCGCACCCTGCTTGGGTTGGGATTATTGGCGAGCTTGCTGGTGGGAGCGGGAGCCGCGGGGGTTCTTATAGGAACCTCCGAGACCTCCCTGGGCGATCTGTTTCGCGCCATTGCCGGTGAGCAAGGTCCAAAAAGCGTCATTCTATTGGGTTTGCGGCTTCCCAGGGTTGTGATGGCTTTTTTGGTGGGCGCAGGCCTGGCGGTGGGGGGGTGCATTTGCCAGGCCATTCTGAAAAACCCTTTGGCCTCGCCGTTTACGTTAGGCGTTTCCTCCGGCGCTGGATTCGGCGCCGTGGTGGGCATCGTCTTTTTCAGGGCGGCCCATCATAATGCCGTGGCTTTGTCGGCTTTTGTTTTCTCGCTAATCTCCACGCTTTTGATTCTGGGCGTCAGCCGGCTGAAAAACGCAGGTACGGAAACCCTGATTCTGGGCGGCGTGGCGGTCATGTTTTTATTTTCGTCGCTTACCTCCTTTGTCCAGTATACGGGCACCATGGAGGAAGTGCAGGACGTGGTCTTCTGGTTTTTCGGCAGCCTGTCCAAGGCCGGGTGGTCTCATATTTGGGTATCGGCATTTATGGTGCTGGGCCCCATGCCGTTCGTCTACGCCCGGGCGTGGGATTACAACGCCCTCATGTCCGGCGATGAAACCGCCAGCACTTTGGGCGTCAGCGTGGAACGCCTCAGGATGGAGGGCATTCTTCTTTCCTCGCTCATGACCGCGGGCGCCATTTGCTTTGTGGGCGTGATCGGATTTGTGGGGCTGGTGGCGCCCCATATTTCCCGCATGCTGGTGGGCAGCGACCACCGCTACCTGCTGCCTGCATCGGCCTTGGTGGGGGCTTCGTTGGTGACTTTGGCCGACGTTATTTCCAGGATAATCTGGCCGCCCCAAGTCATTCCCATAGGCATTATGACTTCCTTATTGGGAGTCCCATTCTTCTTTTACCTTCTTGTCAAAAAGAGCAGGAGGTTCTGGTGACGCTAATAGTAAACAATCTGGGCTTTGGCTACGGCAAGGCCGACATCCTGAACGGGGTGGATTTGTCCGTGGGCGGCAACGAAGTCGTCTCGGTGATCGGTCCCAACGGCGCGGGAAAAAGCACCTTGCTGAAATGTATCCTCCGTTTGCTGAATCCCGGCCAGGGAGAGGTGATGGTAAACGGCAGGAAGGTGGACGACCTCTCCCGCAAGGAGCGCGCCTTAAGCCTGGCCTATGTTCCCCAGGCCCTGCCCAGCCGCTTTCCCATGACCGTGTTCGACACGGTTTTGTTAGGACGGCGGCCCCACCTTGCCTGGCGGCCATCCAGCAAGGATGTGGAAAAGGTCTGGGCCGCCCTGGCGCGTATGGATCTGGACGACCTTGCCATGCGGGACTTCGACACGCTTTCCGGCGGTCAAAAGCAAAAGGTCATGCTGGCCCGGGCTTTCGCCCAGGAGGCGGAATACCTGCTTTTGGACGAGCCCACCAGCAACCTGGATTTGCGGCACCAGATGGAAGTCATGAACATGGTGCGGGAGTATACGGAAACCACGGGCCGAGGCGCCCTGGTCACCATCCACAATTTAAACACGGCGGCCAGGTTTTCGGACCGCATCGTCATGCTCCAGGAGGGCAAGGTCCACGACTGCGGCCCTCCAGCAGACGTTTTAAGCTCGGAAAATATTCAATCAGTTTACGGCGTAGTGGTGGAAAGCGCCTGCGTTAACGGCAGCCAGGTGGTCATACCGTTGAGGGTTGCATAGGATTACAGGAGAAGCAAAATGACACGCATAGCATCGATCATGTGGAACACTCACGTACCCATGCTGGCCCGGGCGGCAAAGCAGCAGGAAGACATTGACCTTGTCATGTACTCCTCCAAAACCCTGGAAAACGAGGCCGAACGCTTTGACGAGGTTTTCAAAGCCCTGGAGCAGGCGGACATCATTTTGCTTTACCGCTCCGCTACGGGCTTCTGGGACGCTTTGGAAGAGCGGCTCGAAGAAATCGGGAAAAAGGTCCCTATCCTTTGCACCGGTTACGATCCCTCCTTATGGAGCCTTTCCACTTTCAGCCCTGAAACTGTGCAGCAGGCTTACAACTATATCAGCTTCGGCGGCGACAATAATTTTTTCAACTTGCTCCGCTTTGCAAAAGGCCTGGCGGACGGAGATGCGGAATCCGCGCCCAAGCCGGTTTTCATGCCATGGGAGGGCTTGTATCACCCCGAGTCTCAGGTTACTCATTTTGAGAATTTGGAAGCGTATCAGGCCTGGTACAATGAATACCTTAAAACCAAAGGCCTGGAAAACGCCCCGCAAGTCGGCATTCTAATCCCTCGCCACACCTGGATTACAGGCAATATGGAATTGGAGGACTTGTTAATCCGGGAGCTTGAAAACCAGGGTCTGGCCTGTAGGCCTGTGTTTTCCTACAGTTCCCCGGACAAGGATAACGGCGCCAAGGGCAGCATTGCCATGCTGGAGGAGGTCTTCTTTGAATCGGAAAACAGCCCCCAGATTCACGCATTTATTAAACTCCAGATGTTCCTTCTGGGCATCAAAGGTGCGGATCAGTTCTCCGATGAAAGGGCCAATCGCGACGGCGTGGCCTTTTTCAAACGCCTGGGCGTGCCGGTTTTTCAGCCCATTGTCAGCCTGGAAATGACCCCCGAGGAATGGGAGGCCAGCCCCCAGGGCCTTTCCAACGTGGCTTTTACCGTGGCCTTGCCCGAGTTTGAAGGCGTGATCGAGCCTATGATGGTCGGCTGCGCAGAACGCGAGCAGGACGACTCCACAGGCGCCATCCTGGAAAAACGGACCCCCATCCCCGAGAGGGTGCGCCGTTTGAGCAGGCGCGTCGCCCGCTGGGTGTCCATGGGCCTGAAGCCGGTTTCTGAAAGAAAGATTGCCTTTATCCTGCATAACAACCCCTGCGCCTCGGTGGAAGCCACGGTAGGCGGGGCCGCCAAGCTGGATTCCTTGGAGTCGGTGGCCAGGATTCTGCAAGCCATGAAGGCCAAGGGCTATTCGGTCGATCCGCCGGAAACCGGCGAAGAGTTGATAACCACTATCATGGACCGCAAGGCGGTTTCGGAATTCCGGTGGACCACCACGGACGAAATCGTCAGAAAAGGCGGAGATCTTTGCCAGCTTGACCTTCCCACTTATCTGAAGTGGTGGGAAACCTTTCCCACGGCCATGCAGGAAAGAATTTCGGAAGCCTGGGGCAATCCCCCGGGAGAAGAAAAGAACGGCGTGCCCGCCGCCATGCTTTATGACGGCAAAATTCTCATCACCGGCGTCTCTTACGGAAACGCCGTGGTGTGCGTGCAGCCCAAACGTGGTTGCGCCGGCACAAAATGCGACGGCGTGGTCTGTAAAATCCTCCACGATCCCGACGTGCCGCCGCCCCACCAGTACATCGCCACATACCGTTGGCTGGAAAACGAGTTTGGGGCCGACGCCTTCGTGCACGTGGGCACCCACGGCAACGTGGAGTTTCTGCCCGGCAAGTCCGTGGGCTTGTCCGAATCCTGTTTGCCTGACATCTGCATTCACGAAACCCCGCACCTGTACATTTATAACTCGGACAATCCGTCCGAAGGAACCATCGCCAAACGCCGCAGCTACGCAACCCTGGTCAACCATATGCAGACGGTCATGGGGCAGGGCGGCCTGTACGGCGATCTGGAGGAGTTGGACGGGTATCTGGACGAATACGAGAAGGCGAAAACCACGGAGAAAAACCGCGCTCACACCTTGTCGCATTTGATCGTGGATACAGTCAGAAAAACCAATCTGGACAAGCAAATCAAGCTGACCGACGACATGCCCATGGACGAAATCGTCCGGCGCACCCACGACGCTCTGTCCAAAATCCGCAACACTTACATCCCGGACGGCATGCACGTGTTCGGCAAGGTTCCCGAAGGAGAAGCCCGCATAGAGTTCCTGTGGGCCATCTTGCGTTACGACGCGGGAGACCCAAACAGTCTCCGGAAAATCCTCTGCCGCTCCATGGGGCACGAATTGCTAACCCTCATGAACGACGAGGGCGCGGTGGATCCCCGTACCGGCAAAAGCCACGGCATGTTAATGGAGGAAATCGAAGCCCTGGGCGTCAAGGTTGTAGAGCAGGCCCTCCAATCCGTAAACGGAGAGGAATTTCTGGATCGGACCCTGGACTTGCTGGGCGACCTGGTCGTGGACAGGCAGGTTTTGACGGGCATAGCCTCCCTGCTGGATCGCATCCTGGACCTCAACGTGCGGGTTGGGGAGTCCAAAGAAATTGACGCCCTGCTTTCCGGCTTTGAAGCCAAATACATTCCCGCCGGCCCCTCGGGCCTTATCATGCGGGGCAGGGACGACATTCTGCCCACAGGCCGCAATTTTTATTCTTTGGATCCCAACAAGATTCCCACCAAGGCGGCTTTTAGGGTGGGCGAAAAACTGTCCGAAGCCGTGCTGGAAAAATACCTAAACGAAGAAGGCGCCTATCCTGAAAACGTAGGCATTTTTTGGATGGCCGGCGATATTATGTGGTCGGACGGCGAGGGCATGGGCCAGATTCTGGCTTTGATCGGCGCAAGACCCAAGTGGCTGGCCGGCGGCAGGGTGCAGGGCTTTGAGATCATCCCGCTGGAGGAGTTGGGCCGCCCGCGCGTAGACGTGACCATTCGGGTTTCGGGCATTGCCAGGGATAATTTCCCTAACTGCATTGAGTACGTGGACGAAGTGATCCAGGCTGTCGCCGCCCTGGACGAGCCGGTGGAACAGAATTACGTGCGTAAGCATACCTTGGCGCAGCTTGCCGAAGAAGGCGGGGATGAAACAGACTCCTTGGCTTTGCGCCGCGCAACCTACCGGGTTTTTTCAGCCCAGCCCGGCACCTATCGCGCGGGCGTCAACCTGGCCGTCTATGCATCGGCTTGGAAAACCGAGGCCGACCTTTCGGACATTTTTATGTTCTGGAACGGCTACGCCTACGGCAAGGGAGTGTTCGGCGAGCCCTCCCACAAGCAGTTGGCGGGCAGCCTTAAAACCGTCAGCCTCACTTTTAATAAAGTGGTCGCCGACGAAAACGACCTGTTCAATTGCTGCTGCTACTTTGGCACACACGGCGGCATGACAGCTGCAGCCCGCACCCTCTCCCAAAAGCCGGTGAAGACCTACTACGGCGACACCCGGGAGCCCGAACGGGTTCAGGTGCGAGACCTGGCCGACGAAGTGCGCCGCGTGGTCAGGACCAAGCTCTTGAATCCCAAATGGATCGACGGCATGAAGCGCCACGGATACAAAGGCGCAGGCGACATCTCCAAACGGGTCGGCAGGGTCTACGGATGGGAGTCCACCACCCAGGAAGTGGACGATTGGATTTTTGACGATATTACCCGCACCTTTGTGCTGGACGAGGAAAACAGGGAGTTTTTCCGCAAGCACAATCCGTGGGCCTTGGAGGAAATCTCCCGGCGGCTGCTGGAAGCGGAAAGCCGGGGGCTGTGGGAAGCCGATCCTGAAGTGCTGGAAGAACTCAAAGAGCATTATCTGGAGTTGGAAGGCTGGATCGAAGAGGATATGGGCGATGTAGAAGGAGATTTCCAGGGAGGAGCTGTAGACATGTTCACGCCAGAAGACGTGGCCGCTTGGAAAGCAGAGATGGACAAGTTGAAGGATTCCTGGAAATGACAAAAGCAGTATGTTGTTTGACGATGCTCCTGGCCCTGGCGGCAATGCCCCAGGGCTGGGCTTGGGCGGAAACGGTTCAAGCGGAGGAAGCCAAGGAAGAAGCTGAAGAACAATCGGTAAAAGCCGACTCGTATGTTTTAACCGAGAAGGACGTAGCTCAATATAATATCCGGGATATATGCGAATTGCTTAGCCTTTTGCCCGGAGTCTCCGCCTCCACAACAGGCGTTACCGTGCAGGGCAGTTCCTCCAAGACCGTGGCCGTGATCATGGACGGCAGGCCCCTTTTCAACCCGGCTTCGGGCAAGGTCTACCTGAGCGGCATACCCATCCAAAGCGTCAAGGAGGTGCGCCTGCTGCAGGGGCCTGAGGCCGCGCGCTATGTTGGCAATACGGGCGGCGGCGTGATCGTCATCACCTCCAAAAAGGGAGAAAAGGCATACGTCAACAAGATCGACGTCGCTTATGGTTTTGCAGAATCTCAGCCAACTTTTGACGATGCAGGCGATCAGCCCGATCGTTACGAAAGAAAAAAAGCGGAATTCAACCTTGGCGCTCAAAAAGGCGAGGTGGGCTTTTTTGTCAACGGCCTGGCCGACCTGAACGGCGGAGACCGCATTAATGACGAAGAAGACAAGCTGGCCTTGAAAGCCAACATGGACTTTCCTCTCCCGGCGGAGTTTCAGGCCACCATTTCCGGCATGATATCCAATGAAGAAAAGGAAAACCCCGGCAAGGAATACCGGATGACGCCGAATTCGGAATCCTCCACGGACGAATGGGGCGGCTCCTTTTTGCTTAGCAAAGGCAGCTTTGGCAATCGCGTCTACGTCAACAGCTTTTCCGATCAGACGGTAAATCCTGACTCCGGCCTGGACAGCCAGTTGGACAGCCGGGTGTTTGGCGAGGAAGCCCGGTG
The DNA here is from genome assembly GCF_000429905.1 of Desulfatibacillum aliphaticivorans DSM 15576. Classification (NCBI taxonomy): domain Bacteria; kingdom Pseudomonadati; phylum Thermodesulfobacteriota; class Desulfobacteria; order Desulfobacterales; family Desulfatibacillaceae; genus Desulfatibacillum; species Desulfatibacillum aliphaticivorans. The sequence continues at coordinate 38,228 of NZ_AUCT01000033.1, forward strand.
GAACGGCGATCCCTGGGGAATCAAACGGGTAGCCGTCGCTGGCAATGTGGAGTATCGGGAGATTGATTCCAACACCTACGGTGAAAAAGAAGAAACCGTGGGCGGCGTTTCCCTGTCCAAGGAATTTCAGCCCGGCGATAATTTTTCCATACTGGCTGGTTTAAAAGGCAATTTTTACAGCGATTACGACGCGGAAGCCAATCCTCAACTGAATATAACCTGGAAGCCGTCCCCGGTGCGTCTTTCCCTGCTTCTGGAACGCTCCAACACCATGCCGACCTTTGACCAGCGCTACTATCAAAACAGCACCCGCCTGGCCAATCCGGATTTGTCTTTGGAAACCGTATACAGCGCCAAACTTCAGTTTCAGCACGACTGGAACAAATATTTCAGCTGGGGGCTTACGCCTTTTTACATCAAGATCGATGATAAGATTGAATACTATCGCTACGCCGGTCTGCCTAAAACCCACGATAACTACGGAAAGGCTGAATACAGGAACCTGGCCAGCACGGAATCGACGGGGGTGAACGTCAATGCCACGCTTCGGCCGATTAAGTCTTTGAAGCTAAATGCGGAATACCAATATCTGGAGGCGAAAAACAAAGATACGGACAATTACTTGTTCCAAAAGCCGCGGCATAAAGCCAAGATTCGGCTGCGCCATGAAATCGCCGGGCTGGTCAGCCAGTTGGAGGCCAACTACAACGGCTCCCGCTATGACGACTCGGAAAATCTGTGGGGCTTGCCCCATCGCTGGTATCTGGACGCCAAGATAGACTATCGCTGGAAAAAGTGTAACTGGTATCTTGAGGTGGACAATCTTTTTGACCGCCGCTATTACGTGTATAGAGGATGGCCCGGGGCGCGGCGTTCCGTCATGGTCGGCATGTCCGTGGAGTTTTGAGGCCGTCTTTTACCCAGCAGACAAGAGCCTGAACGATTCGGGGAGAGGAGCGGCGATATGAGTCAGCAAGCTGAAATTTTTGCAAAATACTACGAAGAGTACCAGGAGCGGGTGGCCGCAATGGATTTGTCTTCCGTTGCGGAAAAACTGGGACTGGAAAAAGCGGAAGACGGGTATCTGCTTCCGTTATATGGCCGCAACTACATTGCATCGGGAAAGGGGCTTGCAGACGAATCGGGGAAGAAGCCGGATTATATGGCCTGCATTATTTTGGCCAGGTATCTGACATTATGTCCTGACGAAGCGCCGTTTATGGAAGAATGGGCGGCGTTCAAGGATTTTAAGAAAACTTCGCATTTCACCAATGTGAACTATTTTAACAGCGATACGGAGCGGGCGCTCGCCGCAAATTTCGGCGGAAAAATAGATGACCTCAAAAGGGCTTGCGACGGCCTGGGCGGCCAGCCGGACGATACCGGCCTGTCCTACGATTTGGTCAAAAAATTTCAGGCCTTGCCGAAAATTTCCGTGCTCATGCTGTTCAACGACGTTGAGGGGCGCTTTCCCGCTTTCGGTACCGTGCTTTTTCAAAAGCATACGGAGTACTACCTGGATCCCGAAAGCATCGCCGTAACAAGCGCCTATTTGGTCAGAAGCCTGAAGGCTCTGGCCTTTGAACCCGCCCCGTAGGGCGGCGACAGCCGCAATCGGCTGACCTCTAAATAAAGTCACGAAGACTTCCCAAAAAATCCTGACCGGCGTTGCTTAAGCCCGGCCTGGAGCAATTCATAAAAAACGGGAGGCCGCGAAGGCCTTGGCGGACGCAACCCGTTCGTCCTCGTTAGACGGCTTTTTGCCGCCTTTTTTCGGGGGATGGATAAAAGGCGAAAACCATATGAACTTATAGGAAAAAAGGAGAAGTAAGATGAAGTACAGGGGAGAATTTCTGACGGGCGTCGTTTCAATTCTCGTCGGGTTGCTTATGGCGGTTCCGGTCTTTGCCGCGGACCCAGATACGGCCCCGGAAGCCAAAAGCATGGAAAAAATGCAAGTAACCTCCACCAGAACCCAGAAAAAGGCTGACCTGGCCCCGGCCAGCGTGAGCGTTATCACCAAGGAAGACATGGAGGTTATGCAGATCAATACCATTGATGAAGCCCTGCGTTACGAAAAGGGCGTGTATCTGGATCGCCCCGGCGGATTGGGAGATGCTTTGCCGGCAACCACCATGCGCGGCCTTCCGGGAGACGAACGCTCCCTGGTCATGGTGGACGGCATTCCGGTTAACGATCCTTACTCCTCATTGGTGCCGTACAACATGATCGATCCCAACGCCATCAGCCAGATTGAAGTCGTGCTTGGCCCCGGCTCCGCCTTGTTCGGCGGCAACGCCGTGGGCGGCTCGGTCAACCTGATTACCAAGGATCCCAAGGAACTGGAAGCCGGCGGCAGACTGGGCTGCGGCACGTACAATAATCAAAAGGCCGGCGCCTGGGTGGGCGACAAGGTCGGCGAAAGATTCACATACCGGATCACTATGGACTGGGAAGCCCAGGAAGGCTATCCCACGCAATTGGTCACCAAAACCACCAAAGCAGGCGCAGCCACCGGCATTAGCGGCGGGAATGAAATCAACTACAGCGTCATTGCCGGTACTGATCAGGTCGCCAAACGTTGGGTGGTCGGCGACAAGGGCGACAAAAACTCCGAGCGTTATGGGGGCACCCTCCGGACCACATGGAAGACCACGGACACCGGCAAGCTGACTTTCATGTTTATGGGGGGCAGCCATACATATGAATATGACGCGCCGCACAGCTACATCAGCGATGGAAACGACTTTATTTTTTCCGGGGTAGTCGAAGCCGGAAGCGGTCAGGTGACTTCCAAGGTTAATCCCAAAGACTTCCTGGCGGGTAAAGGCGCCCGTGAGTATTACGCCCCGTCCCTGAAGTACGAGGAAACCTTTGGGAATGTGGATGTCACAACCAAGTTGGCCTGGCAGAAGCGCGAATCCTGGTACACATCCCTTAGCGGAGCTTCCAGCAGCGAGACCTATTACAGCGCCAAAGGCCAATATGTGGCTTCCGAAGACAACGAGTACATGGCTGAAATCCAGGGCGATTATGCATTCAACTGGATGCGCAAGCATGTGCTTACCGCTGGTCTTTTTTATAAACAAGGAACCTTTGAACAGGAAACCACCCGCCTTCGCTATTACCAGGATGAAGACTCCACATGGGGCGGCGTGGTTGACCTGACCGAAGGCGACACGACCTTCCTGGCGCCTTTCCTTCAGGTGGAATGGAGCCTGCACGATAAAGTAACCTTGTACACCGGCGCCCGCATCGACTGGTGGTGGGCGAAAAACGGCAAGTCCGGCGATCCGAAAAATCTCGCCATTCTTGAAGATAAGGATAAAAGCGCAGTCAGTCCAAGAGTGTCCATGGTTTGGGAGCCCGTTAAAGACTCAACCTATGTTCGGGCCTCCGTCGCTCAGGCCTTCAAACCGCCCACAATCTATGATCTCTTCCGCACATGGTACGGCAGCACAGGCACCTTGTACAAATCCAACCCCGACTTGGATCCCGAAACCATGTGGAACTATGAAGTCGGCGTGGACCAGTACCTGCTGAACAGAAAAATTAAGCTGGGCGGCACGTTCATTTTCTCTCAGATTCAGGACCTGATAACAAATTATTATGAAGCGCCCAAAGTGGCAAAGAAAACCAACGTGGGCAAGGTGGACATCATTGGTTTTGAAGCGGACGCCAGGGTGTACCCCACCGACTGGATGCAATTCTTCGTGAATTACGGCCGGTATGAAAGCGAGATCAAAGAATACGAGCTGGATAAAACCGTGGAAGGCCACAGCCTTTTGGAATTCCCGCGGGATCTTGTAAAACTTGGGACGGATTTTCGATTCTGGAAATTTCAGTATAGCATCTTCGGCCAATATTTCGGGAAAACCTATTGGGAAGATGACAATTCCTATACGGATGAAGAAACCTACATGGGCTACTATCCCCACTGGGAATGGGATACCAAGCTGACCTTCAATGCTACGGATAAGGTGCACGCCTCCGTCGCCGTAAATAACGTCTTTGACGAAGGCGAATACTGGGGCGGTTCCGTTAAGGCCGGCCAAACTGTGTACGGCGAAATCCGTTTTGAAATGTAAAACAGCTTCAGCCTAAAAAGCACTGCGGCGGGGGATCCTTTTCCCCCGCCGCATCTTTTTGAATTGTCGAAAAAGAGCTGCACAGGGATTGTGAGAATTGTCGACATTTGCTAATTGCTTTGACGAGACATCTAAGTTGGAGCGGAAAAATCCTCTTTATCAAAGAGGTTATAGGATAGTTATGCGCTTATTGCTTCTTCCGGGAAACCCCCCCTTTTCCTTAAGGGGCCTTTGTTCCCTTGTCGCCGCCCTTCTTGCTTTTTGCTTTTGCAATGCAACCGCCTTGGCCCATGACCAGGAGCCTATCGCCCTGGAAGACATGGTGGTCACCCAATCCCGGTTGGACGAATACGTTAAAAACTATCCCCAGCAACTGGATATTCTGCAACGGGAATCCATCCAGCAGGGCCACTACCACAAAGTGAGCGAGGCCCTGGCCTCCATGCCTGGAGTGGACGCAACCGAAAGCGTGACGGGAGGAACCCGCATTGCCATTCGCGGCGCGGGCCAGGGGCATGTTTTGGTGCTGGTAAACGGCCGCCCCGCCGGCGCCACGCAGTACGGCAGCGCGGACATCAACAGCATTCCCATGGAAATGGTGGAGCGCATTGAGGTGTACAAACCGCCCATTCCCGTCTGGCTGGGCGCCGGAGGCTCCAACGGAGCCGTGAACATCGTGCTCCAGCAGGACGTCAAAAGAAAAAAAGCCTTTACCGGACGCGCGGAAGCCTATGGCGGCTCCCGCGGCAAAGTTGGAGGCAGCGCTTCCGGTTCATTCAAGGTCAACGACCACGCTTTGGGGTTGTCCGCAGGCGCAAGCCATCAGGACGGATTCCGCGTCAACAGCGACAGGGATACGGCTAAGGCGAGCGTTAGCTGGCAAAATCCCAAAACGTCCCCCACCCGATGGGACGGCAGCGCCAGGTACTACCATTCCGAGCACGGCTCTCCAGGCAGGACGGACAATCCCACCCCCGACGCCAGGCAGCAATACAATAAAGGATCGGCTGATTTGCGGGCCCGCGGTTTTTTTAATGATCAGGCCGAGTATGAAGTCAAAGTGTTCGGAGAAACCCTGCGTCTGGAGGACGAGTCCCAAAGCGGCCTCACTTCCCTGCTTGACTCCAACCTGATTGGAATCAAGGAGGAAACCACCATCGCCGACAGCCTGGGCAAGTGGGCCTTGCGCTTTGGCGGCAACGGCAAATGGGAAGGCGCCGACCACACCCTTTCCGGGGACCACGAACGGACCCAAGGCGGCCTCCACGGCCAGTTTGACCGGGATGAGGGGGCTTTCACATGGACCCTGGGCGTCCGGGGGGATCTCGTCTCCGACTTTGATTTTCAGCCCGGCGCTACGGTCGGCGTGGGAGTTCCCGTTGGAAAAGGGCATCAGATCAAGGCCCGGGCCGGATACACCACCCACGTCCCGACTTTCGGCCAGTTGTATCAGCCCGCCCACGGCTCCATTGACCAGGTTCGCGGCAACCCTGATCTTATTGAAGAGCGCATCGTCTCCTGCTCCCTGGGCTGGCAATGGGACATCTCCAAGAAAAACAGGCTGGAGTGCACCCTGTTTCGGGAGGACGTGTGGGACAAGATTCAGTACGATGATTACTCTGACCTGATCAAGCGGCCTGTCAACCTGGACCGGACCAACAGGACGGGCGCCGAATTGGCGCTTTCATGGACCGTGGGCGCGGTGGGGCTTGAAGGCTCGTACGTGCTGCAAACCACGGAAAACGAGCACAACGGCAAGGATCTCCCGTACTCGCCGGCGCACACGTTTAAACTGACGGTAAAAAGCAAGGCCGGCCCGTGGAAAACCCGTCTGGAAGGCGTGGGCAGGGTTGTTAGCGATCAATACTCGGATATTTCCAACACCGAGGAAAAACAGGTGGACGCCTACGCATCCTTTGACGCCAAGGCAGTTCAGCCCTTTTCCCTTTGGGGAAAATCCGCCGAGGCTTACGTCAAAGTTCAAAACCTCTTGGACGCCAATTACGAGACGCACCACGGCTATCCCGACGACGGCTTCCGCTTCACCGCCGGGCTGAGCATGGATTTTTAAAAAGAAGTTTAGGGATTAAACCAAGTCCGGATCGGTGAGCACTTCAACCAGCGCCGGGCCGTTGTACGCGAAGGCCTGCTCCAGGGCGCCGTCCAGATTATAGGCGGACTCCACGCGAATTCCCCGGGCGCCGCAAATCTCCGCGTATTTGGCGAAATCCGGGTTGCGCAAGGACGTGGACCACACGGTTTTTTTATCAGCCTTCTGCTCTTTGGCGATCTTGCCCAGCCTGCTGTTGTTCAGCAAAACATGTTTGATCGGCATGCGGTATTTCACCGCCGTGGTCAACTCGCCCAAGTACTGGCCGAACCCGCCGTCCCCGGTTACCGCAACTACGGGCCTGTCCGGGGCGGCGCAGCAGGCGCCCATGGCGGCCGGATATCCGGACCCGATGGAGCCCAGCATGCCGGAGAGCAGCACGCGCTGGTGCTTGGATTCAAAATATCTGCCAAAGGAATAGGTGTTGTCGCCCACATCCAGGGCTATGACTGCGTTGGCGGGCGTACGGCGGGACATGGCTTCAAAGACGGCTGCGGAACTGATCCCCTTGCCTTGGTCCTTGGACGCTCTGTTGGCCTTGGTTTCCCGCCATTTTTCCCATTGTTCAGCCAATTCTCGCCGGGGATTCTCTTTGGGAACGGCCGCCGAAAGCGCCTTGCCAAGCTCTTCCAACGTAATTTGTATATCCCCCCATACGGGCAGGGTCACGGGGCGGAATTTTCCCAGGGCCGCAGGGTCAAGATCTACCTGAATGGCCGGGATGTCCTCTGCAATGCGGGTGTGAGGCGCAAAGGCGGCCCCCAGCACCAACAGCAGGTCCGCGTTCCGCATGGTTCGCATGGCCATGGGAGTTCCGCTTAAGCCAAGTACGCCGCAGGCTAGAGGGTGCGAGTCCGGGATGAAGCCCTTGGCCTTGAAGGTGGTCATGAGCGGGATGTTCCAGGCCTTGGCGAAACTCACCACGGTTTCAACGGACTGCAGGCAGCCATGGCCCATGATAATGACGGGCCGCTCCGCCCTCAGAAACAGCTCCGCCGCCTGATCCACGTCATTTTTTGCGGGGGAAATCTTTCGCCGCGCTATCCTTCCTACGGGCGATCCGGGCGCGGCGTTTTCATCCACCTCCAGTTCCTGCACGTCGTTGGGAAAAACCAGATGAGCGACGTCCCTGTTTTCCAAGGCGCTTTTCATGGCCAGATTCATGAGTTCGGCGTGATTGCTGGACTTATAGACGGTCTGGGAAAAACAGGTCGCTCCAGCGAAAGCCTTGTGCAAATCCACTTCCTGAAAGCTGTTCCTCCCCAGCATGTTGGAATTCACCTGCCCGGTCAGGGCGATCACCGGAACCCGGTCCATGTGGGCGTCCCATAAGCCGGTCAGCAGATTGGTGGCTCCGGGCCCTGCAATGGATAAACACGCTGCCGGCCTGCCGGAAAGTTTGGCATAGGCCGAGGCGGCGAAGGCGGCGGCGCCTTCATGGCGTATGCCTATGAATTGAAGATCGCCCGTTAAACAGCGTTGGCGGATGGCTTCGGCCAAGCCTAAATTGGAATGGCCCACCATTCCAAAAATATGGTGGACGCCCCAATTTATCAGGGTGTCCACCATTAGTTCACTCACATTGCGGGATTGGGATTCCATACACCCCTTTTAGAAGACCATGCATGCGGGTTCATAGTATTCCTGGGGATACTGACAGCTGGGGCACTTCTTGGGGGGCTCTTTGGCTTCCACAATGTAGCCGCAGATGCCGCATTTCCAGGCGATGGGCTCGTCCCGTTTGTATACCGTGCCGTTTTCCACCATTTCAAGGATTTTTTTATATCTTTCACGGTGTTCGGCTTCCACCTTGCCCACCTGAATAAACAGACGCGCTGCTTCCTTGTCTCCTTCATCCTCGGCCTCCTTGGCGAAGTCGGGATACATGGTGACGGTCTCATAGTCTTCTCCGTCAATGGCTTCCTTCAAATTGGCGATGGTGTCGCCCAGGCCGCCCATTTTCATGAAATGGTCTTTGGCGTGCTGCATTTCATTAAAGGCGGTCTCTTCAAAGATTTTGGCTATGTAATGATACCCTTCCTGCCTGGCGACTTCGGCGAAAAAGGTGTATTTGTTGCGAGCTTGAGATTCACCGGCAAACGCGGCGGCCAGATTTTCCATGGTCTTGGACATGGTTTCCTCCTTTGATTTTTGAGTTATGTGATCAAATTCATCCCGTATTATAGTGGAAGTTCTTTTTGACGTCCATTGTTTTGGAAAACAGCTAACAGATAATGATAATCATTGTCAAGTAGAAAGTTTCAAGCCTTTCCCTTCTTGTGAATTCCTAACAAAAACAATGGGTATCATGATAGCTTCTAGTAATTTTATAAAATTATACATAAACCCAAAAAGGTCAACAATGAAATTTGAGCAGCGTCCAAGGAGCTTGACTTTGTTGGAAAGGGTTGAATATAAAGTGATCTGGTGTTTGGTGGTATATTGGCGCCTCAATTCCGCGAAATTTGAATATTTTGAATCATTATCTGCGCGCCCTTAATCAACCAGAGGTGGTTATGTTTCGTCCCCGCAGCCTGCTGGTCAGGCTGATAGCCTCTTTTCTAAGCCTTTTACTCATCGGTATTGCCGTTTCGTCTTTTTTTTCCTGGATTCAAGCCCGAACCACGGTTGAAAAAGTCGTGTATGACGAATTGCAGGCGGCGGCGTCCGTCAAAAGGGCCGACCTGCAAGAATGGGTGGAGCGGCAGCGCAAGCAGATTATGCTGATGTCGCAGCTTCCGGACGTGCGTATATTATGCGAGGATCTGGCGCCGGACGGGGACGGCCCGGTTTTTGTTGAAGCCCAGGATTATCTGCGGGGGCTGCTTAACTCGGTGACAAGCTCCGTGCCCGGACTGGCGGAAGTGTTCATACTTTCCCGGGAAAAAGGCAAGGTGCTGGTTTCCACGAATGAAAGCCACGAGGGTTTGGATAGATCCGGCCAAGCCTATTTTGAGATGGGACGCGACGGAGTGTTTTTGCAGAACCTGTATCTCCCTGAAGGCGAATCTTCACCCACCATGACAGTGTCGGCCCCGATCAAGGACTCTCAGGGGGAGACATTGGCCGTATTGGCCGGGCGGCTCAACCTGGATAACATGAATAAAGAAGTCATGGTCTGGACCTCCTTTCAGGAAGGCCGTGAAGTCCTTCTGGTGGATCGCAGGTTCGGCATACTCAACAAGCATGTTGCGCCCGGCCAGAGGGAATCCTGGAACCTGAATACTGAGGGCGTCCGAAAGTCCTTGGCCGGAGCGAGCGGATACGGAACTTACATTAATCACGCCGGCCGCAAGGTCATGGGCGTGTATCAGTGGATCCGGGAATGGGACCTTGGCCTGCTGGTGGAGGTGGACGAAAAGCGCGGCCTTGCCCAAGCCAGGAGAATCGCCGGGACGGTGCTTGGGACGGGCATCATCGTGGCCTGCATCCTGGCGGTGGCGGTATATTTTATATCCCTGCGATTTGTGCGGCCGGTTACGGCAATCACCAGAGCCACTCAGGCGGCGGCGAAAGGCGATCTGACGCAAAAGGTGCCGGTCCGATCCCGGGATGAAATGGGGGTTCTGGCGGAAAACTTCAATTCCATGATCAGCCAGTTGCAGGCTTTGTATGCGGCCATGGAAGTAAAGATCGACCAGGTTCAGCAAGCCAAGGAGACCATTGCGGATCGGGAAAAATGGTTTCGCGCCCTCATTGAAAACGCCACCGATATTGTTACAATTTTGAACGCCAATGGCATCATCACCTATCAAAGCCCCTCGGTGGAGCGTATTCTGGGCCTGGATCCCGTGGATATGGTGGGCCGCAGCATTCTGGATTGGTTTCATCCCCAGGATGCGGACAAGTTCGAAGAATTGCTGCTGAGTATGATAGAGCGCCCCGGCATGCCGAAGGTGACGGAATTCCGTTTAAGGCATCGGGACGGAACCTGGCGCATCCTGGAATTGTTGGGCAATAATCTTCTGGCCGATCCTTTGATAGACGGCGTGATCCTGAACATTCGCGAAGTGACGGAACGTCGCCAGGCGGAAAAGGCTCTGGAGGAGGAAAAGGAGCGTTTGGCGGTCACCCTGCGAAGCATCGGCGACGGGGTTATCGCCACGGATGGAAAAGGGCTTATCCGGTTGTTTAACGAAGAAGCCCAGCGCCTGACCGGTTGGTCCGTCTCCGACGCTTTGGGCCGGCCCGCCAGGGAAGTGCTGCATATCCACCATGTAAACAGGGAGGACGACCGCCTGGATCTGGCGGGCGCGGTTTTGACCAGCGGAAGGGTGGAGCCTCGGGGGGACGCCATGGTGGTTTCCATGGACGGGGTTTCCACGCCAATCTCCTCCAGTGCTTCGCCTATTACGGACGAGATTGGCCGGGCCATCGGGGCCATCCTGATTTTGCGGGACGTGACTCAGCGCAGAAAATATGAAACCGAATTGCAAAAGATGGACAAGCTGGAGTCAATCGGCGTCCTGGCCGGCGGCATCGCCCATGATTTCAACAACATCCTTACCGGGGTTTTGGGAAGCATTTCCCTGGCCAAGCTCTATGGCCAGGGTAACGAAAAAGTCGTGTCCAAACTTCAGGAAGCGGAAAGGGCCTGCCTTACCGCTCGGGAGCTGACCCAGCAATTGCTGACTTTCGCCCGGGGCGGGGCGCCGGTCAAGGAAAGCGCTTCCCTGGCGGAACTCCTCAAGGAGTGCGTGGGCTTTGTCTTGTCCGGCTCCAAAGTCCGGTGCGAGTACTACGTTCCCGAGGATCTCATGCCCGCCGAGGTGGACGCCTCCCAGATACGTCAGGTGATCCAGAACCTGGTGATTAACGCCACCCAGGCCATGCCCCAGGGCGGAATTTTGTATATTTCAGCCCAAAATGTGAAAGTGGAGGAAAAGGACAACCTCCCGCTCCCGCCCGGACAATATGTGGAAATGTCCATCCGGGATCAAGGGGAAGGCATTCCCCCCGAAGACCTTTCCAATATCTTTGACCCTTATTTCACCACCAAACAGGAAGGCAGCGGCTTGGGCCTGGCCACAGCCTATTCCATCGTCAAAAAGCACGACGGCCACATTGGGGTGGAATCCGTCTTAGGCGAGGGAACCAGCTTTACGGTTTATCTGCCCGCATCCGACTCCAAACCGGTTTCCAAAGAAAGTCGAGCCCAGGTATTGGATCGCGGCCAGGGCAAAGTGCTGCTGATGGACGATGAAAGGGTGGTGCGGGACGTGACCGGCGAGATTCTTGAGTTTCTCGGTTTCGCCGTGACAACGGTCGCCGACGGCGCCCAGGCCGTCGCCGCCTATAAAGAAGCCATGGAGAAAAGCGACCCGTATACTATCGTGATCATGGACCTTACCGTCCCTGGCGGCATGGGCGGCAAGGAAGCCATGGAAAAAATCTGGGACTTGGACAAACAGGCCAAAGCCATCGTGTCGTCAGGCTACTCCCAGGATCCCATCATGAGCGAGTTCCGGCAATTCGGCTTTTCCGGCGTCATCGCCAAGCCCTTCACCCCCGAAAACCTCATGCGCGTCATCAACCGCGCTTTAGATCTTTAACCTATTGTAAAAATAGAAAATATTTCTAATTCTCCTTTGCGGCCCTTAAAAGGTCCGGAGGTTTTACTTTGATATGCCCGTGCCGGGTATGGTATCAAAAAAGACGCCTAACCGAACCAATTATAGGAGGAAAATTAATGAAGGTGACATGTGTTTTGGGAAGCCCCCGCCGGTGGGGGAACACCGCGTTTTTAACGGAAGTCATCGCGGAAACAGCCGAAGAAAAAGGCGCGGAGGTGGAAACCTTTGTTTTAAATAAATTGAATTTCAAAGGCTGCCAGGCCTGTATGTCCTGCAAGGGCAAGTCGGAAAAATGCGTGGTCAAGGACGACATGGGCCCGGTGCTCGACTCGGTCCTGGAGTCCGATGTGCTGGTGCTTGCCTCTCCGGTTTATTTCGGCGACATAACCAGCCAGGCCAAGGCCTTTGTGGACAGGAGCTTCAGCTTCCTGGTTCCCGAATACGCCAAAAAGGAAACTCCCAGCCGATTGGCTCCGGGCAAGAAAATGGTCATCGTCCTGGCTCAGGGCCAACCGGATGACTCCCTTTTCGCGGATATCTTCCCCCGTTACGAGGCTTTTTTCCGTTGGTACGGATTCACGGAAGTCATCCCGGTCCGCGCATGCGGAGTCTATGATAAAAACGACGCCAAAGATCGCCAGGATCTGGTGGAAATGGCCAAGGAAGCCGGTCTGAGAATCATGGGCGCCTGATTTCAGGCCGTAGACAAGGTTCCCGAATAACAAATCAGGCGGACCGGTTGCAAGAAGCGCCGACAATCTGATACAAGTGTATAAATGTCCCCGCAGCACCCAATAACTTCTGCCAGGAGGTGGTATCATGGCTTCAGACGTCTTTTTCGTGAGTTTCAAAACCAGATCGTGGAAACACAATAAGATCAACCGGATTCAAGAGCTTTTCGACAAAGCCGGTTTTGCCGGTTTTTTGAAGAAAAAGGATCTGACGGCCGTAAAACTTCATTTCGGAGAAAGAGGCAACGATTCCTTTATCAACCCCGTCTATGTGCGCCAGGTGGTGGATAAAATCAAGGAAGCCAAGGCAAAACCCTTTATTACCGACACCAACACCCTGTACTCGGGCAGCCGCGCCAATGCGATAGACCATTACATTACGGCCATCGAGCACGGATTCGCCTACGCCGTGGTCGGCGCGCCCCTGATCATCGCCGACGGCCTGACCAGCAAAAGCATTGCGGAAGTGGAGATCGATAAAAAGCATTTCAAGTCCGTGAAAATCGCCTCGGACATCGTCTGCGCCGACGCCATTATCGCCCTTTCCCATTTCAAGGGGCATGAATTGGCGGGATGGGGCGGGGCCATAAAAAATCTGGCCATGGGGTGCGCCCCGGCGGCCGGCAAGCAGCAGCAGCACGACCTCACCATGAAGGTGGATAAAGATAAGTGCACCGGCTGCGGAAGCTGCGAGGACGTCTGCCCTGTGGGCGCCGCCAAGCTGGAGGACGAGATTTCCATCATAGACGCCAAGGTGTGCATCGGCTGCGGCGAATGCATGACCGTATGCCCTGAAAAAGCCATCAATCCCGATTGGGCCACGGACATCGGCGCTTTCATGGAGCGCATGACCGAATACGCCTACGGCGCCGTCAAGGATAAATTGGGCAAAATGGGATTCATCAACTTTGTCCAGAACGTCACCCCGGATTGCGACTGCGTGCCCTGGAGCGACTCGCCCATCGTACCTGATGTGGGCATCCTGGCTTCCACGGACCCGGTGGCCCTGGATAAGGCCAGCCTGGACCTGGTGAACGACCAGATCGGCCATCAACACGACTTGCTAAAGGGCAACCACGACCCCGGCCTGGACAAATTTCAGGGCATGAGGAGCTACACTAAGGGGAACGTGCAGGTCTCTTATGGAGAGGAAATCGGCCTGGGAACCCAGGAGTACAATCTGATCAAACTGGATTAGCCTTATCGCCGAGCGCGGGGATTTGGCTTGAGGAGGGGAAAGCATGAACCCGAACGGCATCCTGGAATTAACGGTGGCCAGCTCCGCGTTCGAAGACCTGGAAACCATACCATTTGAACACACTCAATTCGGAGCAAACCGCTCCGTTCCTCTGGCCTGGGAAGGGGCTCCGGAAGGCGTGAAAAGTTACGCCGTCGTCGCAAACGATCCGGACGCCCCCTCCCCAAGGCTGCGCCTTTTCAACTTCACCCATTGGGTCGTTTTTGACATTCCGCCCGACATGGCCTCGCTGGAGCCCGGCCTGCCCGTCAAGCCCCTTTTGGAAAAGGGAATCAAGCAGGGGAAAAACGGGTACGGCAAAAACGGCTACGCAGGACCCAAACCGCCGTTCGGCGAGCACCGGTACATTTTCACCGTATACGCCCTGGACGCCATGTTGGGCCTGGATCCCGCCAAAACAGGCAAAAAAGCCCTGCTAAAAGCCATGCAAGGCCGCATCCTCGCCCAGGGAAAAATAACCGGCCTCTATAAAAAAGGTTGAATCCGCCCGCTGGACGTTCCTATCCCGTACGTTTGATTAATTAAGGATTTTTAATTGAATGAGAAGTGCAAACTATTCAACATTAGGTTTTTTATTACTGGTTTTAGGGGTTTCTATTATCATCAAATCTGATTCTGCCTTTTACAGTGACAAATATGGTTTTAATATTGACCTGACTGAATATAAGTACTTGTTCGGCTTCCTTCTTTCAGCACTGGGAATGGGCTTCCTCCGGACATCCATGGGGTATGATCCGGAGAAGGAGCATGATGAGAATGAAGCCTTTATTTGTCTACAATGTAGGGTCCCTATTTGTCGAAGGGATGCGCCGGACTTGAAATGTAAAGAATGCGGCCGAGATCTTGAATCCGTGAAAGGCTTTTTTGAGAGGCATCCTGAGTTGAAAGAAAAAAACTAAGAGCTCTTCTTCAATGGCGGCATATCTTAGGCTCTTGGGGACGACCTTAAGTTTTTAAGTTAGTGTTATAATTAGGGGATGTAAAGCCCATTTCCATCCCAGCCTTATCAAAAAAAATCCCGCGGACCCTGGCAGCAAAAAGCAACAACGCTGCCGCTGCCGCCCAACTACTTGACTCTCAGGTTGTACATGCAGGCTTGAGCCAACGAGCCGAATTCAGCCTCCAAGGACGCAAGATGCAATGTAGTGTCAGGGCTTGCCCTGCTTTTTTTTTATACGCTCCATTGGCCGTAAGTCACGTATTTGGGGATGGAGCGCATTCCCGCTGTCTTGCGCGTAGCGCCATTGAAAAGTTCTTTGCGGAGCTTTCTTTCAAGAAAGCGACTCGCCGAGGGCAGGCCCCTATTTTTGCAGTTCGACGCCCAAAGCAGATCCACATCTTCTAATTCATTTAAAAATCAAATTCATGATTTTTTAGTGTTGTTTTTGATTTGGATAAAGGCAGGCTGGGTGAAGATTGCTGAGGTAAGATTGGGATAGGAATTAGGAAAAGTGGGCGGCTTAAGGCGCCTATGGGAGCCTCGCCGCAACTACGGTGGGATGGGTTCTCAGATAAACCCTAATACTACAAGTGCGCCTGCCGAAAGATGGCGGGCGAGCCGATGACAAACAGAACGTTTGTGACGGCTCACCCTAATCGACGAGTATATTACTCGTCTATTTTGGCTTTTATGCCATAAATCCTGGTAGTAGTCAATGAACAATTTCATGGGGGCAATGTTGCCTGTTTCACACAACTCCCGGTTTACTTCCTGATTGGAAGGCCAGGTTTCTGAAAAGCAAGTGACATGGAAAGACAGCTTGTGTTAATGCTTGGGTCGCTGCCTAAGGGGAGCCGTCGTTTCTACGGACCTGAATGATTTCAAGATATCGGCGCCGTTTATGGAATGGCATGCCGGAGCATTGTGCATGGATATGGAACGGGATCACTATGAGGATGTAGCGTTCTTTACATCGCGTTTGGGCGTGTTATGGTTTGTCATCCTGGCGTCCGGGCTGCTCCTTTTTCCATTCATCGCCTCCAACTATTTGAAAACCTATTATATATACGTCGCCAACTGCATTGCTATCAACATCATCGCCGCCATAGGCCTTAATTTGCTTGTGGGATGCACTGGACAGATATCCTTGGGACACGCCGGATTTTTTGCGGTAGGCGCGTATGCAACAGCGGCGCTGACCGGCAAACTGGGGGCGCCGTTTTTGCCGTCTTTGCTGATCGCCGCCTCCATTTCCGCTTTGCTGGGCTTTTTATTGGGGCTGCCCGCCTTGCGGCTGGAGGGGCCGTATTTATCCATCGCCACTTTGGGCTTTGGGCTGACGATCACGCAAATTATCGGCAAAATTCAATATCTGGGGGCCCGTCAGGGCCTGCACGCCCCTGACTTGGTTATCGGCCCGTTTAATTTGAGTTCGGACGCCGAAAAGTATTATTTATTCGCCGCAATGGCGTTTGCAGCCTGTCTGTTCGCCCGAAACCTGATGAAAACCAGGGTGGGGCGGGCCTTTATCGCCATCCGGGATTCGGACGTGGCCGCTTCAACCATGGGGGTGAACCTCATGATTTACAAGACCCTGGCCTTTGCAGTCAGCGCCTTTTTCGCAGGGCTGGCCGGGGGGCTTTACGCCTTCGTTTTGGGATATATACAGCCCGACACCTTTAATTTGCTCATGTCCATCATGTTTTTGGCCATGATTGTCGTGGGCGGCCTGGGCTCCATATCGGGGGCCGTCGCCGGGGCGGTTTTGCTGACCTGGCTGGACCTGACCCTTCGCAATGTCCTGGACGTTCCCGTATTGGGGGATTGGCTGAAGAGTCTGTCCCAGTCCTATTTTTCCATTACCGGGGTCAGCAATATCCAGTATATTGTCTTTGGCGCCATCATGGTTTTGATTATGCTGTTTGAGCCTCTTGGCCTGCACGGCATATGGCTTCGCGCCAGGCGATATTGGCAAGCCCGCTCAAGCAGGGGGCGCAGCGGGTAAAATTTTTGCAAACCCGCAGGGCACCGGCTCGGCCGGCGTCTGAAAACGGGTTGGACGGCGAAATGACGGAGTTTTTGCAAATAATGCTCAATGGGGTCGCCGCGGGCAGCGGCTACGCCCTTATGGGCATTGCCATGGTCATTATATACAAGACCTCGGAGGTGGTGAACTTCGCCCAGGGGGAAATGGCGTTGGCGTCGGTTTTTTTCACCTATATGATTCTCCGGAATTACGGAGTTCCCTTTGTTTACGCCATGCCTTTGGCCGCCTTGTTCGCCGTGTTTGTGGGCTGTGTGCTGGAGTTTGCGGTTTTAAGGAGAGCCAGGCGGCAAACCACCTTGGGCATGATCATCGTAACCATAGGGCTGGAAATGATACTCATGGGCCTGGTTTCCTGGAAATTCGGCGCCGATCACAAAGTGATGCCCTTTCCCATTACGGAGTTCGAGTCCATTTGGCTGGGGGGCTTTTATGTCACCACGTTGGAGGCCGTCACCTTTTCCGTTGTCTGGGCTGTCATGCTGGGATTGTTTGTGTTTTACCGCTACACGCGCTTAGGCTTGATCATGAAGGCGACCCAGCAAAACAGGTCCGCGGCCAAACTCATGGGAGTGAGGACCAACCGGGTGCTCATGTTCACCTGGGGCTTGTCTTCCCTGGTCGGCTGCATCGCGGGCCTGCTTCTCGCCCCCCGGTCCATGGAGCCGTTCATGATGTGGGACCCCATGCTGAAAGGCTTCGCCGGCGCTGTTGTGGGGGGGATGACCTCCATACCCGGAGCGGTGTTCGGCGCCTATTTTATAGGCATTGTAGAAAACCTGTTCGGCCGTTACGCATCTATGGAATTTAAGTCTGCAGTGGCTTTTGCTTTAATAGTAATTGTATTGTGTGTTAAACCAAGCGGGATTTTTTCTCGCCATTATGTTAAAAAGGTATAGTAAAAAATACTCAAAGCACTCATGGACAGGAGGACTGGCATGAGAACAAATATTCTCTTGGCATCTTTTGCTTTATTCTCTTTGATTGCATGCATGGGCTTTCCCGCCTTTGCTGAAGAGGGCGTGACCGATACGGAGATTCATATCGGCCAGTGGGGGCCCCAGACAGGCCCCGCCGCAGCCTGGGGTTCGGTGGCCAGGGGCACGGGCGTACTGTTTGAAATGATTAATGAAAAAGGCGGCATCCACGGCCGGAAGATCATCTACCACACCTTCAACGACGCCTACAACCCGGCTCAAACCCTGGCGGGCGTCAAGCAACTGCAGGAAAGCGTAGGGATTTTCGCCTGGGTGGGGGGCGTGGGCACGGCCCCTGGAATGGCCGTGAAAGACTACCTCATGGAGCGCAAGACGCCCTGGATCAGCCCGGCTTCCGGCTCCATGCACTGGATAGATCCTCCGCAAAAATATCTTTTTGCAACCTATCCCCTGTATAAAATGGAAGCCAAGGCTTTATGCCGCTACTCGGTGGAAATTCTGGGTAAAACCCGGGTCGCCATTGCCTACCAAAATGACGATTACGGCGCCAACGGCCTCAAGGGCGCC
Organism: Desulfatibacillum aliphaticivorans DSM 15576; assembly: GCF_000429905.1. NCBI lineage: Bacteria > Pseudomonadati > Thermodesulfobacteriota > Desulfobacteria > Desulfobacterales > Desulfatibacillaceae > Desulfatibacillum > Desulfatibacillum aliphaticivorans. Next base: position 56,477 of record NZ_AUCT01000033.1, read on the forward strand.
AAGGAAGAGCTTGCAAAACACGGCCTGACCTTAGTCGCCGAAGTTCCTGTGGACACGGCGGAGGGCGATCTGAGGCCCCAAGCCGCAAAACTCAAGCAGGCGGATGCAGACACCGTCCTCTTGTGGGTGGCGCCCAAGCACGCCATTGCATTATTGGGGGCGGCTAAAGCCATGAAGTACGATCCCCAGTGGATGAGCACCAGCACCTGTTCGGACTATCCTTACCTCTACGATATAAGCAAAGGCCTGTGGGAAGGCGTCATCACCACCTTTTTCGGGGACGGGCCCGACTCCTTCGGCCCTCTCATGCGGGAATATAAAGCCGCCTACGACAAATTTGCCGCTCCCGGCGAAAGATGGGGCACTTTTTTTACCTCCGGCTTCGGCTTTGCGGAACCCCTGGTGGAAGCCCTGCACCGGTGCGGACGTGACCTCACCCGCGAACGCCTGGTGGAGGAGTTGGAAAAGCTGCAATACTTCCGGGGCGTCATGGGCAGAATCAGCTTTGCGCCCTTTGACCCCAATGACCCCATGTGCCGTCAGGGGCAGACCGAAGTGTTTATCGCTAAGTGCGTGGAAGACGGCGACATGGTCCAGTTGACCGATTGGCTGAAAATCGACTGATTTTGCGGAGCCTTGCAATAAAGCCTGCAAACCGCCCGGGCGTTAATGAAAAGCCTTTGGAGCGGTCGCTGCGTAACGCCGGGCAGAGCGGCCCCGGCTTTAAAAGGATGGTGCATGGCGTTTTTCATGGTGGAAAAACTTTCCATGTGGTTTGGGGGGCTGGCGGCTCTGGATGATGTTGGATTTGAAATCCCCCCAGGCTCGATTTTTTCCCTCATAGGCCCCAACGGGGCCGGTAAGACCACGCTTTTTAACTGCATCAACGGAATCTACAAGCCCGCAAGCGGCTCCATCCGTTTGAACGGCCGGGAACTGACCGGCAAAAAACCCCACGCCATCGCCCAAATGGGCGTCGCACGAACTTTCCAGAATATTGAACTCTTCTCGCAAATGACGCTCATGGAAAATCTCATGCTGGGCAGGCACCTGTTTATGAAAACCGGTCTGTTCAGGGGGGGCTTCATGTGGGGAAGAAAATCCTTTGCAGGGAGGGAGGAGGTTCTCCATAGAAAAAAGGCGGCAGAGCTCATCGAATTGCTGGAGCTTCAGCCGTACAGGGGGCGGCCCGTGGGGGGCCTGCCGTACGGAATTCAAAAAAGGGTGGAGCTTGGCAGGGCCCTGGCCATGGAGCCCAAACTGATTTTGCTGGACGAGCCGTGCGCCGGAATGAACGCCGAAGAAAGGCGCGACATGATCTTGCGCATTAAAACCGTGAAAGAGGCCTTGGGGGCCGCCGTTTTTTTGATCGAGCACGACATGGCGATTGTCATGGACATATCCGATCAGGTTCTCGTCATGAACTTCGGCAAGCCGGTCGCCCAGGGGACTCCCGGTCAGGTGCAGGCTCACCCTGAGGTGGCGGCCGCTTATTTGGGGGAGGACGACCCGGATGATTGCCTCGCTTGAGTTAAAAGACGTCCAGGCCCGCTACGGCCTCATACAGGCGGTTCGAGGGGCCTCCTTTGCTGTCAGGCGAGGGAGCGTCACAGGGTTATTGGGCAATAACGGCGCGGGAAAATCCACTCTCTTGAAAACCGTCATGGGTTTGATTCCCGGCCAGCCCCAAAAAGGCGAAATCCTCCTGGACGGCAAACGCATCAACGGCATGGACACGGAAAGCATCGTCCGTTTAGGCGTCTCCTACGTGCCGGAAAACAGGGCGGTCTTTCATGAGCTTAGCGTGCAGGACAACCTGATCATGGGCGCACACATCCGAAAAGACCGGCGCGCTCTAAAAACCGACCTGGAACGGATATACGCGTTTTTTCCCATCCTGGCGGACAGAATCAACCAGCCGGCCGGAACTCTTTCCGGCGGAGAACAGCAAATGCTGGCCATAAGCCGGGCCATGATGTCCAGGCCGCGCCTGCTGCTTTTGGACGAACCCTCTTTGGGGCTTTCACCGTTTCTCGTCCGAAAAATATTCCAAATTATACGGATCATCCGGAACCAGGGCGTGACCATTTTACTTGTGGAACAGAATGTGCGTAAAGCTCTGGCGATTTCAGATTACGCCGTGGTTATGGAAAGCGGCAGGCTTGTCAGCGCAGGGCCAAGCGCTGACTTGAAAAACGATCCAAGGATAAAAGAGTTCTACCTGGGATTAAATTTCCGTGAAACGCAGGAACCTCCCTGCTAATCAGGGATCGTTCTTACGGCGTACCGGCGGCTCCCTGCTTGGTTTATCCATAAAACTTCGAGTCTGTAAAAAAGCGGACCTCCATGAAAAGCATTTGATCGTTTTAAGGAGGGGGGCGACGGAAACTCGATTTATTCCATTTGCCAACTGATTGATAATAAAGTTAATTGAAAAGATGCTGGATCAAAGGGCGGGGCGTTGAGGGGACTGGCGGCAAGCCTTTGCATCCGCTTTTTACTCCCTTGCGGGGATAAGATATTCATGAATTTTTCTTGTTTGGCTGATCATGATTGACGAGGGCCGCCCGGTGAAATATGCTTAAGAATTGAAGGTATTAAATTTATGCCTGCAGCGTCCTGTTCATTGCCTGCTGATTACGAGCGAAACGCCTCGGCTGCCGAATAGGTCCATCCAGGTGAAGTCGTTTGAATTTTTGCCTGAAAAGTTGTACGAATAAGAGTTTGAAGCTGCTCCCGCCGTTGCAGTTGGGCAAGGCTCCGTCACGCGGGCTTTTGCCTGTCTAATCGAGGGAATACATACTGGTGAAGAATCATAGAAAGGAAGGGACGAGCTATGGAATTGACTGTGGTGCAGTCGAGTGACGCTTATACCCATCTGGCATTGGCCGGCAGGCTGGATGTCGCGGGCGAACAGGCTGTTGGGACGGAATTTGCCGCTTATGCAGGCGCCGGAAAGTCCCTGATCGTTGACTTGAGCCAGGTTTCTTTCTTGGCTTCCCTGGGCATCAGGATGCTTTTTCAGGGCGCGAAAACGCTGTTTGCCGGGGGCGTAAAAATGGTTTTGTTAAATCCCCAGCCTTTGGTGGAGGAAATCCTGCAGACCGCCGGTCTGACGGAGCTCATGCCTATCACCCACGACGAAGGCGAAGCCCAGACCATCGCAAAGGGATAGCACCTTCCCTTGGCAATTCGCGTTGGCTTTAGCGGCGTTATCGTGAATCACTAACTTGCCGCGCCCGCCCCGGCGGGATTTGGCATGGAAGGGGATGCAGGCTGTGCTATGGCCCGGGTTTTGGAAATTGCTTTAAAAAGCGACTATGATGAGCTTGGACGCATTTGTATATCCGTCAATGAGTTTCTTGAGTCTCATGAACTTAGTCCAAGGGTGCTGTACGGCGTCAATTTGGCCCTTGAAGAAATTCTGACCAATATTTTCAAATACGGTTATGACGACGAGTGCAAGGACCACGATATCTCCGTGCGCCTGGAAGTGGAGGGGCCGGGAGTTTCCGTGCAGATCGTCGACGACGGAAACAGCTTCGACCTGGAACAAGCCCCGGAGCCGGATTTATCCACTCCCATATCGGAACGCACCATCGGCGGCCTTGGCATCCACCTGGTTCGCAATATGCTGGACACAATAAATTACCAGCGGGTGGACGATAAGAATATTATAGAACTTAGCATCAAGGGAGAGGCCGCTTGCAGCGGTAAAGATTAGTCATGGAAGCCACCGACCAAACAGAACAGGCCGTAAGGCTGAAAAAACTGATCGAAGCCAACCAGACCATCGCCAGGGTTGAGTCTTTGGAAGAACTCTTTCCCATGCTCATGACCCTTGCCAAGGAAGTGACAAACGCCGAGGCCTCGTCCATCATGCGGTATCGGCCCAACCGGAATGTGCTCGAGTTTGAGCTGGCGTCCAATGAAGGGACGGGCAACCTGGACAAGATTCTCCGGGAAAAAATCACCCTGAAACTGGGCGAGGGCGTTGCGGGCTGGGTGGGCGAAAACAGAGAATCGGTCAATATTCGGGACGCCCAGAACGACCCGCGCTTCTCCCGACGCGCCGACAGCGAAACCGGGTTCGTCACCCGGGCTATCCTGTGCTCCCCCATTTTGCACGAAAACGAGTTGCTGGGCGTGGTCCAGGTTCTGAACCCCAAAAGCTCCAGGAATTTTGACGACGGCGACCTGGAAATCCTGGAGGCCTTCGCTGGCTTGGCCGCCGTGGCCATTGTCCGTTCCAGGCTGTTGGAAAACCTCATCGCCCAGGAGAAGCTCCAGGCCGCCAAGAACGCGGCAGACATTGTGGAGGCGGCTGCAGACGCCATCATCACCTTTGGCATTGAAAGCCTCCGCATCCGGGGAATCAACCCTGCAGCCATGCGCATTTTCGGATACGACTACGATGAATTCATCGACATGTCCATGCTGGCCTTGCTGGAGCACGGGGAGGAAGAGGACATCCTGGACCGCATATTTTCCGGCGAATTGCACGAATTGCCCGGTCTGCGAAAAAACGGGGAAGCCTTTCCCATGGAAGCGGTGGTTCGCATCGGCGGCAAGCAGGGCGAAGAGTTTTTCATAGGAACCTTTCGGGACGTCACCAAGAAAAACGAGGCCCTTCGCAAGCTGTACTCCGAGTTGTCCAAGGCCGCTGATTACGTAAAAACCCTGCTGCCGTCCCCCATTACGGACGGGCCTTTAAGGGCGCATTGGCGGTTTATACCGTCCACGTCCCTGGGCGGAGACTCTTTCGGCTACCATTGGGTGGACGAAGAACATTTCGCCATATACCTGCTGGATGTGTGCGGCCACGGGGTTCATGCTGCGCTGCTTTCCGTGTCCGTTATCAATGTGCTTCAGTCTCAATCCCTGCCCGGCACTGATTTCAAGGAGCCGGATCAGGTGCTGAACGCCCTGAACAACGCCTTTCCCATGGAACGGCATAACGAAATGTACTTTACCATGTGGTACGGGGTTTATAACCGGAAAACCCGCACCCTGGTTTACGCCAGCGGCGGGCATCCGCCCGCCCTGCTCATGACCAGCGGCCCCAAGGGGCGCATCCGTCCCATCGGCCTCAAGACCCCCAACATGTTCATTGGCGGCATGCCCAACGTCAAATATAAAAAGAACGAAGTGAAGATCGAAGGCAAATGCCGCTTGTTCGTCTTTTCCGACGGCGTCTACGAGATCGAAACGCCGGAAGGCGTTATGTGGAAGTACGAGGAATTCCAGGATTTTATGGTCAACGTGCCTCCCAATGAAGGGGCGGAGATGGACCGCCTTTTCGGACACGCGAAAAAGCTGTGCGGAGAGGACACCCTGGACGACGATTTTTCCATTATGGAAGTGGTCTTTGATTAAAGCGGCGGGCTTTGTTGCGTGGAGAACTCATCCCGGACGGCGGTTACGGGCAGGTGGATGATGAATGTGGTCCCTTTGCCGGGCGCCGACTCCACGCGCATGCCCCCCCGGTGTTTTTCCACAATAATAAAATAAGATACGGACAACCCCAGGCCGGTGCCCTGACCCACTCCTTTGGTGGTGAAAAAAGGCTCAAACACCCTTTTTCTCACCTCCTCAGGCATCCCGTCCCCATTATCTTCAACCTCCAGCCTCACCATGTCGCCTTCTTTCTTCAAACGCAGCGTAAAACAGGGCTGGTCCGTGCTGTATGTTTTTTCCGCCATGGCTACGGCGCCGTTTTTCAACAGGTTTAAAAGTACTTGCTGAATATTCGTGGCTTCGCATTCCACAGGGGGGAGGTCGTCTTCAAACTCCCTTTCAATCTTGATCTTTTTAAAGTCATAATCCCGTTTCAGATCGTAATCGCTGGACGCAAGCTCCAGGGCCTTTTCCACCAGCGCCTTCAGATCGTGAGCCAGGAACAACGACTCGGTCTTTCTGGAAAAGCCGAGCATATTGTCTACAATCGCCGCAGCTCTCTGGCCGGACTCCCTGATGTTGTTTAGCATGGTGAATATGCCGCGGTTTTCCATATAGGCCTTGATGTTATCCATATCCAAACCCAGATTCGAGGCTTCTTTCAGGTTCGCAGGAAGATTTTCAGACAAGCGGTTAAGCAGCACCTCCGCGTTTTGAAGCATGCCGGCCAGGGGATTGTTGATTTCGTGAGCCATGCCGGCGGCGAGCCCCCCAACCGAAAGCATTTTTTCCGATTGAATCATCATTTCTTCGATACGCACCTGTTCCGTTACGTCGTCAAGCCGGATCACGGCGCCGCCTCGGTCTTCTGACGTCAAAGGGTAAATGGTGATATCCAGAAATTGCTGACTCCCCTGAATTTTTACCGGAACGTTGGTTTCTTTGTGCGGCTTGCCCGTGTTTTGGGATTTTTGCACCAGATCGCATAAAGTCAAAATGTGAGAAAAAGTCTCATTCAAGGTCTTGCCCAAAGCCTCGGATTCCACAATCCCGCTGAATTTTTCCGCTCCCAGGTTCCAGTGGGTTATGCTTCCCGCTTTATCCACCCCGATCAATGCAGACGGCATGGAATTGATGATGTCGCTCAGCAGGCGGCGCAAGTGGGTCATTTCGCGCTCCGCCTCTTGCCTGCTGGTCAGGTCCCGGCAATTGACCACAATGCCGTTAATCCCCGGCGTCTCTAACAGGGAGACTACAAGGACCTGGTAATGCACGTACTTGCCGGAAGCGTTTATCAGCCTGACTTCTTCTATGGTGAATGTTTCCCCTTCCGACTGCATTGCACGATGGAGCACCGTCTTAAATTTAAGCCGGTCTTCCGGATGGATGAACGCTTGGTAATCGGTCCCTATAAACCGATTATAGTCAAAACCGGAAAGGCGGGCCGTTGAGGGGCTTACGTATTTTATGGTCATTTCCGGGGAAAATATGGATATGCTATCCGAGGTGTGTTCCGTGATGGCCCGGAACATTTCCTCGCTTTGGCGGATATCCCGAAGCAGCAGCAGGGAGTTCAGGGCTTCTCCTATGCGCATACCTATTTCATTGAAAAGGTCTTTCTCCCAATCCGTCCACTCTCGGGAGTGGGAGCATTGGTGCAGGCCAAACAACCAGGGCTTGCCTGTTTGCGGAAACATGGCTACGGCAAGCAAGGATTTCACTTTTAACCGGTTTTCCGGGTCGATGTCCATTTCGCCTGGCGCAAAGTATTGCTCCCCCGGAGCCTTTGTCTCTATATACCCGGCGAACATACGCGCCATCCCCGGCGTCATGGGAATGTCACTCCTCCGGATTTCCGGATTTTCATATTCAGGCCTGGTGCGCTCCCAATTGATCTGAATCGAGGGGGCCTCCGGGTCCAGCGGATAAAGAAGCCACGCCCGGTCGCACTGGAAAATATCCAGAACCTCCCCCAGCACCTTGTCCAGGGCCTCCTCCAACTCCTGTTCTCCGGACAATTCCTGCTCCACCCGAGTCAGGTGTTTGAAAAAGGTCAGGTGCTTCTGCACCTTTTCCTCCGCTTCCTTCCTTTCCGTGATGTCCGTGCAGCAGCCTTCAATGGCGATTATGTTTCCTTCTTCATCAAACACCCCGGTGTTGGTCTGGTAAATCCAGCGCCCCTTCCCGACTTTATCCACGATTTTATATTCATAGGATGGAGGAACCTTGCCCGCCAGCAGGTTTTCCCATTCGTTTTTGAACATGGGAATCCAATCCGGATGGACAATTTCTTTAATGATCTTTGGGGTGCTGAGAATCTCCTGGGGAGTGTAACCGAATATCTGTTCCGAGGCTTGGCTGCAGTATTCATATTTTCCGTCAGGAATGCCCATGCGATAGACCACCTCGTTGAGGCGATCCAACAAGCCGGAAAAACGCTGCTCGCTGGCCACTAATGCGTGAGCCTGGATTTGCACCTGCCTTTTTAGCACGCGGGTCCACAAATAAGCCATAAGCAACAAAAAAATGAGAGGCAGAATCACCCATAAAAGATACTTTTTAATCGTGCTTGAAGCAGGCTCAGGTTCAAACATGCCAAACCATTTTCTGTGGATTTGTTCAAACTCTCCAGTTGCCTTGAGAACACTAAGGCCTTCGTTCAGGCCGGCCAAAAGATTGACGTTTCCTTCTTGAACGGCAAAACAGTATTGACGGGGCAATATGGGCGGCCCAACGGTGACTAAATTATGCAGCCCATTTTCTCGGGAGTAGTAAAGCCCCTGCATTTTGGGAACCAGGGCGCAATCCGCATTGCCTGAAGCAACCAATTTAAGGACGCCGCTTTGATCCCGGGCGGTCAGTGTTTGCTTCCCTAATTTCTGACTCAGGACATAGTCGTGCATGATATCCCCCTCCTGCACGGCTATCCGGGCGTTCTTGATATCCTCCATGGATCGAATTGGAGAGCCTTTTTTGACGAATAATCCGTGGGTTACAATGACATGCGGGCTGGAAAAATCCACATATTGATCCCGGTCCGGAGAATAAAACATCCCGGTTATCATGTCGATGCGGCCCTTTTCCAGGTCCTCCCGGACTTCTCTCCAGGGCCCTAAGCTGATTTCCGGCTGATACCCCATGATGCGGCAGACGGCCTTTAACACATCAATGTTAAATCCGACGGGCTTTCCGTTTTTAAGCGTTTCATAAGGAGGGTAGGCCCAGTCTCCGCGAGCCTTGATCGTTCCGTCCGGCGAAACGGCAAGGGAAAAACCGGACAGAGCCCAAACCAATGCAAAGGTCAGAGCAGCCAACAGCAAGCGCCCGGCCAGGCGCTGCAGGAATTTTGGGGAGGGATTGCTAATCTGCATAATGGCCCTTAATAATGGGCGATCCTTAAGGATTTTTTATTCCGGGAACTGCTCCCTGTTGATATGCAAATACCACACCAGGCTGCGTTTGCGCCATGGATTTCATTAGGGTCGGAAATCCTTTATCATTTGTCCTAGTAGAGCTATGCCTTTTTCCACCTTGGGCGTCAACGTTCCGCCGCAGTTTATGCGAATGCAGTTGCGATACCTGTTGGAAGTCGAACATATCAGCCCGGGCAAAAAGCATATGCCCTCCTTCTCCGCAACCTTATACACCTCAAAACTGTCAACCCGCTCGTCCAACTCCACCCATATAAGCATCCCCCCTTGAGGCATGGTCAGCTTGGCATCCTCGGGAAAATGCTCCCGAAGAGCCAGGGACATGTTGGCCACATTGTTTTTCAGCAGGTTTCTCAGGCGCCGTAAATGCCGTTCATAGGCGCCGTTTTTTAAATACTGGGCTATCACGTGCTGCGGAAGGCTTGCGGAACTGATGTTTGTGTTGCATTTCATCCGGATAACCCGTTCCGTAAATTTGCCCGGAAGGGTCCAGCCTACGCGAAGCCCGGACGACAGCGTCTTGGAGAAAGAAGAGCAAAAAAGCACCATGCCCCTGCGGTCGAACGACTTTAGTGTAGCCGGCCGGGTTTCCCCAAAATACAGGTCTCCGTAGATATCGTCCTCAATAATCGGAATTTCCCTCTCCCCCAACAGTTCCACCAATTCCTCCTTGGCCTCCATAGGCATGGAGCCGCCTGTCGGGTTCTGAAAGGTGGGGACGAAAACGCAGGCCTCCACCGAAATGCGGTCCAGGGCGTCCTTAAGATGAGGCAGGCTGATGCCGGTTTGGGGATCCGTGGGTATTTCCAGGGCCTTCATGCCCAGGTCCTCGATCAATTGCAGCAGACCGTGAAAAGTCGGAGACTCCACAGCGATGACATCGCCCGGCTTGGCCACGGCGCGCAAACAGAGAAAGACCGCCTCCAGACAGCCCTGAGTAATGATTACCTCATCAACCATCCCCTGTTTGGCCGTCCCCGTGGTGCGCCGGACTATTTCCCGGCGCAGTTCCGGGTTGCCGGCCGGATGCTCGTACAAACTCAGCAACCGGGCCATGTCTTTCCCGGAAACCGATTTTAACTCCCGCGTCAGCTGCTTTATGGGGAGAAGAGACGGGTCCGGCATGGCCCCGCCCAGGTTGATAATTCCCGGCTCGCTGATTTTTTCCACAATCACTTTGGCCAGGGCGTCCACGTTAACCGGCTTGGGAACAGGCTCCACCAGTTTCAGCTTGGGCGCCGTCTGCTCCCCGTGCACCCTGGCTTTGACGAAAAAGCCCGATTTGTTCCGGCTTTCCACCAGCCCGCGCTTCTCCAATTCAATATAAGCCTGGTACACCGTGGAAATGCTCAGTCTCGCCCGGGCGTGCAGCTTGCGTAAAGACGGGAGGCGATCCCCCGCCCGATATTGCCCGGAGGCGATTTTGTCCTGAATTTCGTCCGCCAGGGATACATATTGGAATTGTGCGGGCATGGCCTGTTCCTGGATAACTGTTATGGTGGAATTTCTTTAAAACTGTATCTGTTATTGCTTTCTCACATGCCGTAATAAAAAGCAACACCATAACCACGGAGGAGCTTAAGAGGGAATGCAATGAAAACGACAGATAGTACATGGGGGCGGCGGATCGCGTATTTGTTCCGGCCGGAGGATTCCACGGAATCTTTGGCTCAGGACGGACGGCGCGAAAGCCGGCCGAAGGATTTTTCCCAATCCGATTTCGGAGCAGGGCTGGGCGCCCTGAAGGCGGCCCTTTGGATCTGCGCGGGATTCATCCTGGCGGTGGGCTTGGCGCAGCTCCTCTAAAACCTGCGCTTGCGGTCTTTTAAGGAATGGGTTATCAGGGCGGGTATGAAACGGAATTTCAAGCTCATACTGGAATACGACGGGACGCACTACCACGGGTGGCAAAGGCAGCCCCACGACCTGACCATACAGGAGGTGCTGGAAGGCGCTTTGGAAAAAATCACCCGGCAGAAGTGCGTTGTCTACGGCGCGGGCCGGACGGACTCCGGCGTGCATGCGCTCAATTACGTCGCCAACTTCCGGTGCAACACCCATCTGGACGCCGGGGTGTTTGTCAAGGCCTTGAATTCCACCTTGCCCAAAGACATCGTATGCAAGGAGTCCACCCTGGCGCCGGACGGTTTTCACGCGCGAAAAAGCGCGGTGAGCAAAATCTACGAATATCACATTACAAACGGCCCCACGCCGCCGGCCGTCTGCCGTCAATACGCCTGGCATGTTCGCAGGCGTTTGGATAAGGAAGCCATGACCCGGGCCGCCGAACTGTTCCTGGGCTCGCACGATTTTTCCGCCTTCGAAGGCGCGGGCAGCCCCAAGGCCACCAGCGTGCGGAACATCATGCAGTCCCACATCCAGTCCTGGGAAAACCACATTATATACCGGGTGGAGGCCAACGGCTTTCTGCGCTACATGGTCCGCAACATCGTGGGAACCCTGGTGTATATCGGCATGGGCAAAATCCCCCCCGAGGCGGTCATGGATATTCTGGCGTCGGGAGACCGGGGCCAGGCAGGCCCCACCGCGCCGCCGGAGGGTTTGTTCATGATGTGCGTAAAATATTGATGCGAAATATTGATTGACGCCCGTCAATAGCGTCTTTATACTAAAGTTATATCCCCCAATAGTATTATCCCCAAATACATATCATTTATTCCCACCAAGGAGGCAGCTATGAACGTAGGTCAATGGCCCGCTCAGTGGTCCAAGCTCTATCCTGAAGAACCCTGCATCAAGTACCAGGATCTCCGTTTGAACAAACGGGAGTTCAACGAACGCATCAATCAGTTAGCCCATCTATTGCAAAAAGAAGGCATCCGAAAAGGCGACAGGGTGGCCGCCCTCATGGCCAACAGCAACGTGTTTTTGGAAATCCTTTTCGCCTGTTCAAAAATAGGGGCCATCATGGTTCCCCTGAATTTCCGCCTGGCCCCTCCTGAACTGGAATTCATCATCAATGACTGCGAACCCTCCCTGCTCTTTTACTCCCCGGAGTTTACGGCCGTCCGCGACGCGTTGCAGGATAAAATCCCCACGGTGCGCGAACGCATTTGCGAAATGGCCGGCGGCGCCCCCAACGACGGGGAATACGAGTCCTTGATTGCGCCCATGTCCACCGCCGAGCCCACGCCGGAATCCGAAGTGGTCATGGACGACCCCCAGTTCATCATGTACACCTCAGGCACCACGGGCAAGCCCAAGGGCGCCGTGCTCAGCCACGGAAACACCCAGTGGAACGCCATCAACGCGGCGGTCACCTACGGCTCGGACAACAACGACGTGGTCATGTGCTGCGCCCCCCTGTTCCACATCGGCGCCCTGAACTGCTCGGCCACCCCCGCCCTGTACGGCGGCGCGTCCCTGACCATCCAGCGCTTTTTCGACCCCGTGGGCGTTCTCAAGATGATCCAGGAGGACAGGGTCACGGTCATGTTCGGCATTCCGGTCATGTACTTGTTCATGAGCCAGATGCCCGAGTTCCCAAATACGGATTTTTCCACGGTGAAATACCTGCTGGCCGGCGGCTCCCCCTGCCCCAGGGCCCTTATTGAAACGTATCAGAAAAAAAGCGTGCTCTTCGCCCAGGGATACGGCATGACCGAAACCGCCCCGGCCATCAGCGCGCTTCGCAAGGAGGAAGCCCTCAAAAAGATCGGCTCCTGCGGCAAGCCTTTGCTGCATACGGAAGTCAAGGTGGTGGACGCCCAGAATAACGAACTCGCCCCCCACGAAATGGGCGAGGTGGTGGTCCGGGGCCCCATTGTCATGCTGGAATACTGGAAACGCCCCGAAGCCACGGCCAACACCATTGTGGACGGGTGGATGCACACCGGAGACATGGGCTATTTTGACGAGGAAGGCTATCTGTATCTCATGGACCGGAAAAAGGACATGTACATCTCAGGCGGAGAAAACGTGTATCCCGCCGAGGTGGAGGACGCCCTTATGAGCAATCCCAAGATCGCCGACGCCGGAGTCATCGGCGTGGCCGACGAAAAATGGGGCGAAGTGGGCATGGCCATCCTGGTGAAATCCCCGGGCGAGGACCTGTCCGAGGACGAAGTTATTTCCTGGTGCCGCGAAAAGCTGGCCGGTTACAAATGCCCCAAAAAGGTGGCTTTTGTGGACGAACTCCCCAGAACCATGACCGGCAAAATCCTGAAAAAAGACCTCCGCGCCCAATACGGCGACGGAGCATGATCAATAAAAATCAAGTAGGGGGGCTGTGAAGCCCCCTACTCGATTTCTTTAATGACGATGGCGCCCCTATCCGTTTTCTATGCTCTTAATCAACTCATTGGCGATATGGGAGCTTTCAATGCGCATGATACTCTCTTGGGCGTTTCCGTAGCTTAAAAGATTAATGCTGCCATACCAAATGATTTTTTGATCCATGATTGCAAATTTTTGGTGGATGTTTGACTTGTATATTATGGCGAATCCGCTTTCTGATAGAAGATCCAGAGCCTTTCGATATGGAGGATGATCCTTTTCCGGAAAATCCCCTTCAGGGCGGGTGATGATGGTAATGCGGACACCGGCGCCGCTTGCTGCGTTAAGGTGGTGGATCATTTGCCTTGTTCGTTTTTGCCGAATAAACGGGCTGACAATGAGAATCTCTTTTTGGGAGGCAATGATATCCTGTGTGAATACAGGCAAGAAATTGTCTTTGGAGAATATGATGTCTATAGGGTCATCCATAACCTCGCTTGCTTTGGCCTTATACCCCATGGATGCGTATCCGTTCAGACGTTTCTGGTACATTCTTTCAAGCATGGGAACCTGGATATCCACATAATCGTAAATCCTAACCTCATTTTTTGAGTTGCACAGCCTGTGTAGTCTTCCGGCGTATTGCTGCAGAGTTCCTTTCCAGGATATAGGCATGGCCAGAAACAGGGTGTCGAGACGGGGCTCATCAAACCCTTCACCAATGAAATGGCCGGTTGCCACCAGAACAAAAGGTTTGTCTGCCGGAATTTCGGCGATGCGATCAAAAGCCTTTCGGGTTCCCTTCTTTCCCATGCCGCCTGTCAGGGAGATCACATTCGGAACATGTTCGTTTATCATTTTAGCAAGTTTCTCAACGTGAGCCGTTCTCAGGGTCAGAACAAGACAATGCCTATTCTGTTCATGGTTTCTTAAAACATCACCGATGATCTGCTGATCCCTGAAATCACTCTCCATGATTTCAACATACAATGACTGAATGGTTATGTCCTTCAACTCCATTCCCAAGGGCGTCCGCAACGATGTGAACCGGGGGATAACATAATGATCAAAGGGTCTGCTCTCCGCCTGCCTTTTAGGGTTGTCCCGGTATCGAATCGGACCGCAATGCATGAACAGAATAGGTTGATGCCCATCTTTCCTGACAGGGGTTGCGCTCAAGCCGTAAACATACTTGGCGCGGGCCTTTTTTAAAATTTGTTCATAAGTAAATGCGGAGGCATGATGGCACTCATCAGCGATGATCAGGCCATAGTCCCGTACGATCTCCTTCACTTCCCCTTTCCTGGAAAGAGATTGCATGACAGCAATATCAATAACTCCGCACGAAGTATTCCTGCCGCCGCCGATTTGACCAATGATGTGTCTTTTCCTCCGTCGCCCATTTGACTCATCCGGCAAAGGTTCGTTGATCTCAAGGAATTCTGATAGCCTCTCTTTCCATTGGGTCAACAGGCTAATTTTGTCCACCAGTATTAGCGTGTTTGTCTTTTTTTCGGCAATCAGCTTGATGGCAACTACTGTCTTGCCGAAGGCAGTTGTCCCCGAAAGTATGCCATTGTCGTGTTGAATAAGATGGCTGAGGGCCAAATTCTGTTCGTCTCTCAAATGGCCTTTGAATTCCACGTTGATCCGTTTTCCTGCGTAAGTTTTATCAATTATCTTGATGCTTACATCCAATTTTTCGATTTCATATACAAGGTCTGGCTCACATCCTCTGGGTAGACACAGATAACCTTGCGTGTCATCGGAGCATGAAATCACCCTTGGATAATTATAGGTGGGCAAACGCATGGCCTGTTGTCTATAGAACATCGGGTTTTTAAACGTTGCCAGCCGCTTTAACCGGTTCAAAGCGCGTTGCGACATTCCCTCCTTGGGAATAAATAGCATGTTTCCCCTAACGATCTCGAGCTTATCCGGGAAATCGCTTTTTTCAAGAACTGTTTGCGGTTGTTTAGTTTCCCAAGGTTTACTTTCTTCTTCATCGATTTTCAGTTCCCCAAGTTCATCACCCGGGGAAAGGTCGGTTATAAGACATTCTATGCGGTTTTGCGACATCCTCTCAATGGCGGAAAGAAAGGCCCATTGATCGGAATACGATCGAAAATGTTCATCAATGAATTCGCTGTTGGCATTTTCCCTGGCCGCTTTTTGCAATGGCAGGGCGATCAGATTTCCCAAACCGCCCTTTGGCATGGTATCCTGACTGGGAAACAAACGATCGTAGGATGCGAATGGGAGGTCATGCCGTTTGTTCATAGTGCGGGTTAAAAGAGCCGCGCCGAATTTGCGCGCCAGACCTGCGGAGACTGGATGTTCGAAGAAAAACCAGACATGGCCTCCTTTTCCCGATCTTGAACGCTCTACCGCAATGGGAATCGTGTACTCGCTGCATACGTCCCTAACAGCGGCAACATCTTTTTCCCAATTCGCCTTATCAAAATCCATGGCCAAGAAATGACAGGTTTCATCCTGAAGCATTGGATAGACGCCGACGACGGCATGGCCTCTCAAATGGCTTTCAATGACTGTTTCATTCAGTTCGGCATAGGATGTGTTGCTGCATTTTGAACAAGGTAATTTGGGTTTTCCACATATTCCCGGCCGCCATTGATTCAGACACGCTGGGGCGTATCCCCCCGTACCTGACTTTCGGCTTTCCCATCTTTTGGCGAAGACGTCCTCACGCCCTTTGAACAAGGACATAAAAAGGCGAATTTTTGTAGGAGAATCCGATGAGTTATTGACTGCAAAGGATTGGCTTTCAACACGCAACTCATCCTCATGGCCCATTGTTTCTGTTTGAACAACCAGAGGTGATGCCTGTAACGATTGTGGAGGCTTCAGCCCGAGTTCGACCCTCAACTGGCTATTTTCGATTTTTAGGCGGTTTATTTCGTCGAGCAGGGATTTAAAGTTTTTTATGAGATCATAATAGTTCATGACTCTTTCCATGGGCCGGGCGCGTTCCACGCCGAGGGTGGTATGGTCTGATTCTGCAAAGCAGACGCCATCGGTATAATATTTGATTTCAATATTTTTCGTATCGAGTTACCCATGAAATCCTTCCTTATCTCAGAGGTGCGGCGCCACAGGCCGTTGAGGTTAATCAGGGAGCGAAAAGAAAATAAGGACTTTTTTCCTTTAAAATCACATCTCATTCCGATAATGCAACCTGATTATGAAAGCGGCCTTGCTTTAGTTTATTCATCGACTTCAAGTTTTTGTCTTGACAGCCCATCGCAAAAGAATATAGACTGACATGTCAGTCTTGACAAGGCTGCAACCCCAAACTACTCTATCAATCATTTTTTAGGGCTTGAAAAAACAATGTGGAGGAATCAATGGATTTTGCGGACGTGAAGAAAATTGCGGTAATCGGCTCGGGCGATATGGGCCACGGCATCGTCCAGGTGGCGGCCATGGCGGGATACAACGTTGCCATGAAGGACGTGAAGCAGGAGTTCCTGGACCGGGGCATGGGGAAGATCGTGGAAAGCCTGGACATCCTTGTGGGCAAGGAAAAGATTTCGGCCCAGGACAAGGAAGACGTCATGGCCCGGATTTCAGCCACCACGGACACGGCCGAGGCCGTGAGCGACGCCCAGATCGTCATCGAGGCCGTGCCTGAAATCATGGATCTCAAAAAGTCCGTCTTCTCCGAGGTTTCGGCCAGTGCGCCCGGCGACGCCATCCTGGCCACCAACACTTCCACCATGAGCATCACGGAGATTTCCAAGGCAGTAAACAACCCCGCCCGGTTTGCAGGCCTGCATTTTTTCAATCCGGTCAATCGCATGAAACTGGTGGAAATCATCAAGGGCGCGGAAACCAGCGACGCAACCGCGGACGTCCTGGTCAAGTTCACCGAAGCCGTCAAAAAGATTCCCGTGGTGGTGTTGAAAGACTCCCCCGGCTTTATCGTCAACCGGATCAACGCGCCCAACCAGGCCATGCTGAGCGCCATACTAGACGAGGGAAAGATCAAGCCCGACGAATTGGACACGGCCATGAAAATGGTGGGCATGCCCCAGGGGCCATACGAACTGGCCGACTTTGTGGGCCTGGACGTGTTTGTGCATACGCTCAAATATTACGCCGAAACCCTGTCTCCCGAGTTCCAACCGGGCAAGTATCTCACCGCCAAGGTGGAGGCCGGAGACTTGGGCAAGAAAACCGGCCAGGGCATCTACGACTGGTCCTCGGGCAAGCCTCTCATCGACGGAACGACCATGTGCCAGGACATCACCCCCATGGAAATGCTGGCCATTCAGATCAACGAAGCCGTGCGTGTGCATAAGGAAGGAATCGCCGCTTCGGTAGCCGACATCGACCTTGCTGTGGTACATGGTATGAAAGCCATGGCAGGGCCGTTCGCCATGTGCGCGGGCATGCAGCCCGAGCAACTGGTGACGTCCCTGGACAAACTCCACGAGCGCTTCGGCCTGGCGATTTTCAAGCCGGAGCCGGAAGTCGCGGACGGGTCATTCAAGGAAATGAAATAAGGAGGCGCTATGTCGGACTCTGTTTTGTACGAAAAAAAGGAAACAACGGGCATCCTCACCATCAACAAGCCCAAAGCCAACCAGTTGAGCGCCGAGGTCTTCGAGGGCATGAGCATGACCCTGGACCTGGCCGCCCAGGACAAGGATCTGCGGGCGCTGATCATCACGGGCTCCGGGGATAAAATCTTCTGCGCGGGCGCTGACCTTTCGGGAGGCTTCGGCAATCTCTCGCCCATCGATTTTATCAAACGCGCCCAGGACATATTCAACAAGATCGAAGCCTTCCCCAGACCGGTCATTGCGGCCATGATCGGGCACGCCTTCGGCGGAGGCCTGGAGCTTGCCATGGCCTGCCACATGCGCATCATCAAAAAGAACGCCCGCATCGGGCTGACCGAAACCAACCTGGGCATCATGCCCGGATACGGCGGAACCCTGCGCCTGCCCCGGCTTGTGGGCAGGGCCAAGGCCATTGAAATGATGCTGCTTGGCAAACAAATCCGGTCGGAAAAAGCCCTTGAAATCGGTCTGGTCAATGAGATGTGCGAGGAAGGCGAGGTCATGGACAAATCCATGGAGCTGGCCGCAACCCTGTCCACCCGGCCGCCCCTGGCGGTTTCCGCCATATTGCGGGTTTTGTCCATGCGGGAGAGCGTTTCGCCGGAAATGGCCCTGCAACTGGAGCGCCAGGAACTGGTCAAGCTGTTCGAGACCAAGGACTGCATGGAAGGCATGACCGCCTTCGCCATGAAAACCAAGCCGGTCTTCAAAGGCGAATAGGCCATTATACCCGCTTGCCGCCGCCTCTCTCCACGGGTGCGACGGAGAGCGGCGGTCGTGGCAGCCGCCTTGCAATATTGGGTTTCGCGGCGGCGATGTAAATTTTATGATGCGTTTAGGCATGACGCATTTTTCCCGATTCAATATACTGTTGCAACGCTCTGCCCAACCTGCATTTTATCCATAAAAATAGTAGGTTGGGTAGAGCTTGCAGAACTTTTCAAAAGAAGGCTGTCCCGTCCTCGCCGAAGTAATGACCAAAGCCGAAAACATGCGTGCGAAACCCAACAAATGGATTTGCGACCCCAAAAGATTATTGTCACCCGGAAGGATCGTCATTCCGGCAAGGGATGATCCATATTTTCGGATCGTCCCGCAAGCCGGAACCCAGCGTCATTTTTGACGGCTCCGAGGAATATCATTCCTTGCTCAATTTTCGGGATTGGAAGTAGTGCTTTGAAATCAAGTATTTATGTGTGCGGCTCAGATCCATCTATATGCCAGAGCCCGAGAGTCATGGTCCCTTCCCCCCTGGCGGGGGAAGGACAGGATGGGGGGGAGTAGTTGCGAGGTCTCCTCGCCATTGTAGTTGCGCGGTTCCCGCGCTGTAAAAGGTCACCCCCCCAACCCTCCCCCGTCAAGGGGGAGGGAGTTTTTGGGACGTCGGCTTTGATGTTTAATACCTCATAGCCTGCTGCAATCCCTTGAATATGTGAAGTAAACTTGATTCCCGAAAGTTTGAGTTATTTGCCTAAAGGCGCCTTGGCGTGAAACGGCAAATAGTGACCTGAAAAAACGACACTCCCCCCGGATGAGCGGTAGGCCTTGCTGCGCCCATCGCTTTCCGCCGCCCGGCGTGGACTCCATCCCGCCGGGCGGTTTCAGTGAGAGCTTCCCCTCGGCTTCCTCCCTTGACATCCTTCCAAACCATGATGACATTATTCTCGGCTACAGTGTCCTGGACCGGGCTTCCTATGACGATGTTTGCAAGGAGGCTTATATGACACAGCTAAGATCAGAATCAACGGCCAGCGTGGAGTTCCAGGTGAAGTGGAACAGCGAACACGCGGCGCATGAAGAAAATTTTTACGTGGACCGGGTCCATTTTTGGCGGGACATCTTACCGGACAAGCTCAAAAAGGCTTTGCTGGAAAATCCTCCCGGAGAATGGGCGTCGGCTGAGTTGCGCCCGGGCGAAGGCGTGGAAGCCTTGTCCTCGGCCCAGCTAAAGGAACTCAAACCAGCCCAGGTCAATGAAAAGGCTCTGGGCAGGCCGGTGCACGGCGGCCGGTTTTATCCTCGGGGAATCCTGAAGGACGTGGGAGGGGTGTTTCCCCAGAATCGCGCCCCTTTCCGCATTAAATCCATTGATGAAAGCAAACTGACCGCGGACTTCAATCATCCTCTGGCGGGCAAGGATCTGTCCCTCAAGGCCCGGATTGCGGGCGGAATCAGCGACAAGGAAGAGCGGGGCGGAAGCTGCCTGGCCGTGGAAGACATCCTGGGCGTGGGGCCCGGCATGCAGGTTCGGGCCAACGGCTGCGCCACCGACTTTTTTTATCCCGGCGCCTTTGACCGGGAGGACGAAGCCGCGGACGCGGTTTTTTACGATCAGCCCCGGATGGTCAACCATATCGACTCCCAGGCCATGGAGGTGGTTTCCAATCTGTACGGCCGCATTTTGAAAGACGGCATGGACGTTTTGGACCTCATGGCAAGCTGGAATTCCCATATTCCGGCCGACCTCAATTTGAAGAGCGTCCACGGCCTGGGCATGAACCAGGAGGAGCTGGAAAGCAACCGCCGCCTGAACGGATTCACGGTCCAGGACCTGAACGAGAACCCGAAACTGCCTTTTGACGATAACTCCTTTGACGCCATCATATGCACGGTCAGTGTGGAGTACCTGACCAAGCCGGTGGAGGTGTTCAAGGAAGCCGCCCGGGTGCTCAGGCCCGGAGGCGTTTTCGCCCTGACCTTTTCCAACCGGTGGTTTCCGCCCAAGGCGATCGACGTGTGGAAGGAAGCCCACGACTTTGAACGCATGGGCCTGGTGCTGGAATATTTCCTCCAATCCGGGGCGTTCAAGGATTTGCAGACCTATTCCATGCAAGGCCTGCCCCGGCCTGACGACGACAAATACGCGGATCAGCTTTATTGCTCCGATCCCGTTTACGGCGTTTGGGGCCACAAAGCCTGACGCCGCAAAACCATGCAATCCTCATACGCTTCCCCCCCGGCCTCCCTCGGGGGGGACGCATTTCACACTCGCTTTTTCCGTTCCTTGATCAAAAACCTCCGCCGTGATATTTCAAAACCCGTTCCATCCATTTGAATTTTTGCGAGGACTTCAATTCCGTCGCCTGAACCGGTTTTGTCTCTTTCCTAACGGATTATTGTGCATGAATACAAAAACGGACGTTAAAGACGTTGTATGGGTTGCATTGCTGTTGATAGCCGCCGTCTGCTTCTCCATCGCCATGGGGGATTCCCTGTTCGCCTCCAGTGTGCTGATTTCCGGCATCTTGTGCGTGGCCCTGACCGCCATAGGGCGCATCGAAGGCTACGCCGCGGGCATGTACGCCAGTTGCACCTACGCCTGGATGGCCTACCAAAACGGCCTATTTGGAGAAGTCATGCTGAACCTGGGCTTTTTCATCCCCACAAACATTATCGGGTTTATGATGTGGCGGAAAAAAATGCGGGACAACGTGGTGGAAATGCGCCAGCTGATCTGGCGGCATCGGGCCATGGTCGCAGCCGTCGTCATATTGGGAACCTTGGGGCTGGGGCTTATCCTCAGCAGAATCCCCGGCCAGAACACCCCGTACATCGACGCCAGCACCAACGTGATTTCCATCATCGCCACCCTGCTTATGATGTGGAGATACAAGGAGCAATGGATGCTGTACATCATCCTGAACACGGTCAGCACGGCCATGTGGATTCTCCGGTGGCGGGCGGGCGGCGCCTCGGGGGATTTGATGATCGTCATGTGGATGATCTATCTCGCCAACAGCATTTTCGGATATTGGCGGTGGCATACGGGCGCAAAAAAATTGTCGGCCATCCGGGACCAAGAGGCGGCGGCATGAAGAAAATCGGTCTGACCCTGGGAAAGTTCGCCCCTTTTCATAAAGGGCATCAGTTCCTCATTGAAACCGCGTTCAGGGAAGTGGACGAGCTCATGATCCTTGTTTACGAAACCGGCCTCATGGACGTTCCCTTGCAGGTGCGGGCGAATTGGATTCGCAAGCTCTATCCTCAGGTCCGCGTCATAGAGGCCTGGGGCGGCCCGCCCGGCTACGGCAACTCTCCCGAAATCGTCAAGGAGCAGAATGACTATATCCTGTCCGCCATCGGGGACGAAAAAAGTAAGCGTCCAGTGAAGTACCCGGTTGGGTAAAAATCAATTGTTGGAAAGGTTAAAATCCGGGGATGGCAGGAGAGCTTGGTAGTCTTTCCGGGAGGTCGCCAGGGGGAGTCTTTCAAATAAAACTTTCAGATAGGCAAAGGGCTCCAGGCCGTTGGCCTTGGCCGTCTCGATCAGGCTGAAGAACAAAGCGCTGGCTTCCGCGCCCCGGGGCGATCCCGCAAAAAGCCAATTCTTCCGGCCCACCACAAAAGGCCGAATCGCGTTTTCCGCCGCATTGTTGTCCGGCTTCA